>NZ_JALKIF010000010.1 GCF_023227715.1 Methanobacterium alcaliphilum | reverse complement strand
TGGATATTATTCCTGCTAATCCTGGTAAGACAAATCCTAATACTAATCCAAAGACTATGGTTAAAATTACTCCAATTACTAATGCTTTCCAATTAAATTTGATTGAACTTTGTTTTTCAGTTGAATCCAAGTACTACACCACCTAAAAAAATAAAAAATTTGGGGTTATCTGTTAGCTATTACGTTTCCAATGACTCCACCTATGGCTCCTATTATTGCATAAATTATAATGGATACTATCAGAACCAAGATTATTCCACCGGCTACGAACATAACGGCTCCACCCATGGCTGCACCTAATACTGCAGTTATAATAGCTGCTATTAGGCCACCTATTACTCCTACAAGAGCTCCATGAACAGCTCCATTCATGTAATCTCCACCTACAGTGTAGCCTACATAAATGGTTGCTAATAAGAAACCTATAATACCACCTAAACTTGATGAAACAAGTCCCAGAACCATACTAAGAACAATCGATAATATAAAACCGATAATCACTGTTTTCCAGTCAATGTCCATCTTTTCACCTCCATTCCATTTAATGATAGTTATTTATGTGGCATATATCATATATTTTTTTCTTTTTTTTCCCTCTGGAGCGAATATTTTCCACTAAGTAAAATAAAAGAGAATATAATTATTTGGAAGGGTATGGAAAAAAACAAGTATCACTGTATATAATATTAAATCAATATAATAAGTTTAATCTAAATGGAAGTAAGTCTATGAAAAGCTTCTTAATTACCAATGGGACGATTATTGATGGTAAAGGATCTGAACCTTTAGAAAATAGGGATATTCTGGTTGAAAATAATATTATTAAATCAATAGGCCCTAAAAATTCTCTGACTACTTTGGAAAATACAGAAAAAATCGATGCTCACGGTGCATTTATTTTGCCTGGTTTTATTGATACTCATGTGCATCTTATGGAGATGGGATTTAGAATGGAAGATAATATGTACAATCCACTAAGTCTTTTTTTTTACCAGGCATTAGAATATATGAAAAATACATTAGATGCGGGAGTCACTACAGTTAGAGACGCGGGATTGGCCGATATAGGTGTTAAAATGGCTGCAGAGCAGAATTTATTCCCTGCGCCACGTATGCAGATAAGTGTGATGCCTTTATCCATTAGCGGCGGCCATTTCGATTATTTTTTAAATTCGGGTTTTGATATGAAGTTATCTTACCCGGGTCTTCCGGAAGGTATTTGTGATGGTGTTCCCGAAGTCAGAAAACGAACTCGAGAAGTTTTAAGGGCAGGTGCAGAAGTAATAAAGGTTATGGTTACTGGGGGGGTTATGAGTGTTAATGATCGCCCAGAATTCACTCAATTCACAGTTGATGAATTAAAAGCTATAGTAGAAGAAGCATCCTTTCGGGGAGGAATTAAGGTTTTTGCCCATGCTCATGGAACAGAAGGCATAAAAAATGCTATAAAAGCAGGTATCACTTCTATTGAACATGGGACATTCATTGATAAAGAAGCGTGTTCCATGATGGTAGAAAAAGGTGTTTACTTGGTGCCCACCTTTGTGGTAATCAATAAAAACAAAGAAAAAGCCTTAAAAGGCGACCTTCCACATTACAGTATTGATGGGGCAATAGAAATTGCTGAAGTGCACCGTGAAAACATGCAAATGGCATACCAGTCTGGTGTTAAAATTGCTATGGGAACCGATTCCGGTGTAGTGGAACATGGCCATAACCTAGAAGAATTGAGTCATCTGTGCGATATGGGTATGGAACCCATGGAAGCTATTCAAGCCGGAACATTAAACGCGGCTGAATGTATGGGTTGGCAAGATAAAGTAGGGACATTAGAAAAAGGCAAACTTGCAGATATTTTAATGGTAAAACATAATCCCTTAGATGATATTAGATCATTAATGAATCAGGATAATATTTTAATGATAATGAAGGACGGAAACATTCACAAAAATAAATGTAGGTAATATTTTTTTAAAAAAATAAAAAAAAGGATTATATATTTATTCTGAAGCCATTTGGTAAGCGTCGTAAGCAGCGTATATTGCAAAGACTAATGATATAATACCTATAAATGGGCTGACAAAAACATTTAATGAACCTAAAATGACGGCTATTACAAAGAATATTACTCCTTTCTTAGCATCTCCAGCTAATAATTGTCCTAAACCTGGAATTATTAAAGATGCGATCGCTGCAAGTATTGGGTTTACCATATTTTCACCTCCGTCTGATTTTCGAAAGTTGTATTATGTGTATTAAGTATAAATAATTTTTCCTTGATATAATGTCTGAAATAAACATATTGTCCTAAAAATGGGTTTGTATTTAAATTATCTGAGTTATTAAATCTTTAATAAACTTTTTACTCTTTTTATTAATGCATTTTTGTGAATAATTTATTTTTGATTAAATATTTTTATAAATTGCAAAAAAATAATTAATCAGGGGCTAATAAATATAATTAAAGTATCTTTATTCATCCTTACCTTGGAGACTAAAAAAATGGCAGACAAATCCAAAAAGGCGGACATTAAAATATCTGGAATGGGATGTGCTTCATGCGCTATTAAAATAGAAAAATCTTTAGATGATCTGGATGGGGTGCAGGAAGCGCATATTAATTTGGCCACAGAAAAAGCAACAATAAAATATGACATGGGAAAATTAGAACTAGATCAGATTGAAAAGGCTATATCCAATGCTGGTTATGAGGTGGTCAAAGACAAGGCAGTTATAAAAATTGGTGGAATGACTTGTGCCATGTGTGTAAAAGCCATTGAAGATAATCTTAATAAATTAAATGGAATAAGTGAAGTCACAGTAAATTTGGGTGCTGAAAAAGCATACGTATCCTATAATAGTGATTTAGTTACTATTGATGATATGAGAGATGAGATTGAAGATTTGGGTTATCAATTTTTAGGTTTAGAAGGGGAAGAAAGCCAAGAACTGGAAGAGGAAGTCCGCCAAAAAGATTTAAAATCTAAAAGAAATAGGATAATTGTAGGATTTGGAGTATCTTTGACATTAATGGCTATGATGCTTTTAAATATCATGGCTCCGTTTTATATGCCTTATTTCATGCTTTTAGTTTCTATAATTCCATTTATTTATGTAAGTTATCCTATATTTTCTGCAGCCTTCCGGGCACTGCAAAACAAAACTCTGGACATGGATGTGATGTATTCTTTGGGTATTGGTGTTGCGTTCGTTTCCAGTATTCTGGGAACTTTCAATATAATTTTAACACCGGAGTTCATGTTCTATGAAACAGCACTCATGTTGGCATCGTTTTTAACTTTAGGTCGTTATTTGGAAGCTCGTGCAAAGAGCCGAACATCCACTGCCATTAAAAAACTCATAGGGCTTCAGGCACAAACAGCTACTCTGATAGAAGATGGTGTGGAGAAGGAAGTCCCAATAGAAGATGTTCAAATTGATGATATTGTTCTGGTTAAACCTGGAGAAAAGATTCCTGCTGATGGAAAAGTAGTCAGTGGTGAAAGTTACGTGGATGAATCCATGATTACTGGGGAGAGTATTCCTTCATTTAAAAAAGATGGGGAAGAAGTAGTTGGTGGTACATTAAATAAAAATGGGGTATTAAAATTTAAAACCACGCGAGTGGGTAAGGATACAGTTTTATCACAGATCATCATGTTGGTTGATCAGGCTCAAGGATCTAAACCTCCAGTACAGAGAATAGCAGATAAAGCAGTTAGTTATTTTATTCCCACAGTTTTAACCATTGCTATGGTGGCCTTTGTTGTGTGGTATTTTATTTTAGGATCCACCTTACTCTTTGGATTGACTGTTTTAATATCCATTTTAGTAGTGGCATGTCCCTGTGCTTTAGGTCTGGCTACTCCTACAGCTGTCACGGTAGGTATTGGTAGGGGAGCCGAGCTTGGAATTTTAATCAAAGAAGGTGAATCCCTGGAGGTATCTGAAAAACTAAGTACAATATTATTTGATAAAACTGGTACTCTAACTAAGGGAAGGCCTCAGGTTACCGATATATTTGCGGTTAATGGCATTGAAGAGGATGTTCTCATGATTGCTGCCAGCGTAGAAAAGAACTCGCAGCATCCCCTTGCTGAAGCTATCATGGCTAAATCTAGGGAAAAACTTCTAATTTTAAAAGAAATCTCTAAATTTGATACTGTAGGGGGGATGGGAGTTAAAGCTCAGCTAAACGATAATGAAATTTTAGTTGGAAACCGAGCTCTTTTCAAAGATAATAGTATTATTATAGATGAAAAATTGGAAGAAATCCTTTCAGGACTGGAAAATGAGGGTAAAACAGCTATAATTGTGGGGCTGGATGGTGAAGTTTATGGTATAATTGCTGTTTCTGATACTGTTAAAACCACCACACCTTTGGCAATTCACGAGTTAGAGAAAATGGGTCTGGAAACTGTAATGATAACTGGGGATAATCCAAAAACAGCTAAAGCAGTAGCTGAACAAATTGGAATTAGGAGAGTTCTTTCTGAAGTCCTGCCTCATGAGAAAGCACAGGAAGTTTCTAAAATACAATCACAGGGAAAAAGTGTGGCTTTTGTAGGTGATGGAATAAATGATGCTCCTGCTCTCGCCCAGGCAGATGTGGGAATAGCCATTGGCAGTGGAACCGATGTGGCCATTGAAAGTGGGGAAATTGTTCTTATAAATAATGAACCAATAGATGCTGCTGCATCAATACAGCTTTCTAGAAAAGTTATGGGTAGAATAAAGCTGAATATTTTCTGGGCATTTGCTTATAATGTTATTTTAATACCTGTGGCTGCGGGGATGTTATATCCTAATTTTGGAATAACCTTCCGCCCGGAATATGCGGGACTGGCTATGGCTTTAAGTTCAGTTACCATAGTTTCACTATCTTTACTTCTAAAAGGTTATGTTCCTGTTACTAAGCAACTTTCAGCTAATCTCAAAAAGGAGGGGGATTAAAATTTTAAAAGTTAGTCTTCATTAAAAGTAGGTTTATATAAAATACCCTTCAAATAATATCATCTACTTTCCATTATATTATATCAAGTTCACTTTCTTTTTTTTAATTTGAATATTTATTTAGTTTTATAAAAATACTCTATTATTTAGAGGTATAATCATGGCCATGGGGCCACCGTACAATGGAAGTTGATGAGAAAATAAGATAAGTTCGCAACTAAATACGGAATACTATTTCTGTCTCTTGGATGAAAAAAGATGTTTGAGGATAATCCTGAAAATTTTTTAAAAGATCTAATATTATTTTTTATTACACTAATTTCATTTGATAATGTATAGGATGGGGGGGGATAAAATGGATATTGATCAATTCAAAAAAAACTTTAAAATAATCTTCGTTACTTTGCTGGTTATTATTGCAGTTATATCTGTATTTTATATTGTTTACAGTTTTTCTATAATGTGGCAGGCAATGGCTGCAGGGGTTACCATATTTTTATTGTTGATAATCCTATTTTTATTATTGGCCTTAGTTGTTTATCTCGGGATTCGGAACTTATGGCTGAAAAGAGAATTAAATAAATCTGAATCTAAAGTTAAAATTCTTAAAAGAGAGTTAATAATGCTTAGAAAGAATGAATCTCAGGAAAACATTAAGGAGAATCAAAAATAGTCTTTAAATAAAAATAAAAAATAAAAATATTTTTTATTCTAGCTCTATTTTAATGGCACCAATTCTCGGAGCAAGGACATTGTAAAATAATGCAGTAAGCGCATATACAATGAACATTACTATGAAACCACCAATGGTGTAGGTTAATAGTATTATAATTCCTGCAACTGCAGCATTAGCAGCAGCCAGAATTATGAGCATTATTATGCCTATAATTAATCCTAAAACTGCGGTTATAACTCCGGTAATTAATCCTAAAGCTACGGCATTAATATTTTCGATTCCAAAGAAATTGTTTGCAAGTTGGCTTAATTCTAATTTGATTCCTCCAACTTTAGGCGCCAGGAAATTAAACAAAAGCGCAAAGATTGCGATTCCAATAAACATCATAATGAAAGTAATTATTGGACTTATAATGATGTTTAAAATGGCACCAAATGCACCCATAGTTCCAAAAGCAGGCATTGCACTGGTAGTAGTATTATTCATAGCAGCGGCAGCTAATCTTATAATACCGCCCATTGCACCGACCATCACGGCTTGTAGTGGGGCCATAACCAGCTGAACAATGAACTGGAAAACAGCAGCTACTGCAGCACTAATTAATGCAACAGGAACCACATCAAAACGGGTAATTTCGGTCATTTCGGAGATTTCAAATTTCACACCTCCGAGTTTCGGAACTAAAAGGTTGTAAATCAAAGCATATAGGAATGATGGCATTATACTAAATAGGAATGCGCCAACAGGGAATACTAATATGCCTGCTACTGATATTCCTACGATTAAACTGCTCAGAACAGCTAGTTCACTAGGTAAAAATGCCGCAATAGTTCCCCCAAATATCAACAATATTATTGCAAATACTAGACCCCATACTGCATTAAGAGAGGCACTCATAATGGTATAGGGTACTATTTTCACAGATTTCACTTCTTTTGAGACATTCATTTAAAGCACCTCCAAGGTACACTTTAATATTTGTTAAAAGATGCATATATAAATTTTAATAAGTTTTTTGACAAAAGTGAATAATTAATAATAAACTCAAAGTAGTGATGTAAAAAAAGATTTTTATATTATTTTGGATTATTCCAGTTCTATCCGCACCCCACCAATTTTTGAAGCCAAAAAATTATAAATAATTGCTATCAGTGCGTAGGTAACAAATCCCATTATAAAAGAACTGATAGTTACAAATAGGATTATAAATATGGCTCCAAATATCCCTCCGGCTATTACAGTAGATAACTGTTGTGATGGAACAAATGTCAATAATGAAACGCCAAATAATGTTATTAGAAATGACCAGATTAGCCCTAAAATCCCGGTTATGCCTCCAACAACAAGGGCAAATTGTACAACGGGTATAGATTTAATTTCTTTAATTTCTCCCATAATTTCACTCCACTTTAAAAATAAAGATTCTTGAGTATTAAATTTTTTTATTTTAATTTTAAATCGCGTAAATATGGCACCACATAACTTCCAGGATTTATTTTAAAATATAGGAAAAAAATTAAAAAAAATAATTGATATTAAAACTTAAAACCATTCTTTAGAATCATCTAATACTTTATCCACAGTCATAACTGCAGAACCAATATATGTTTTAGGGTTCATGATTTCTTTAACTTCTTCTGCAGATAAATAATCTTTTACTTCGTTCTTGGAGAGTATAACTTCAGAAAGAAGAATATTTTCTTTGTTTGCCTTTATAGCACACTCTCTAACTACTCCGTAAGCAGTTTGGCGACCCATTCCTTTTCGAGTTAATTCCGCCATAAGTCTCTCAGCCATAATGAGACCATTGGTGAGGTTCAAGTTTGTTTCAATATTTTCAGGATAAAAAACTAGATTTCCCATTAATTTTAAGCTTAGATTCAGAATATAATCTGTTAATATGCATGCTTCTGGGAAAATGATACGTTCACAAGATGAATTAGTGAGATCTCGTTCATGCCAGAGTGGATTGTTTTCCATGGCTGCTACAACATAGGAACGAACTACTCGAGAAACACCACAGATTCTTTCTGCAGTGATGGGGTTCATTTTATGAGGCATGGTGCTGCTTCCCACTTGTTTTTCGGGGTCAAATTTTTCCCCTAATTCCATAATTTCTGTTCGTTGAAGGTTTCGAATTTCCAGTGCAATTTTGTCCAAGGTGGTGGCTACATTGGCCATGACCATCATGAATTCAGCATGATTGTCCCTTTGAACAACCTGATTGGATATAAGTACTGATTCTAATCCCAAAATCTCTGAAACTTTTTCATGAATTTTTAGTCCTTCTTCTCCTAAAGCAGCAGTGGTACCTACTGCCCCCGTCATCATGCCTACGCATAATCTTTTCTGAGAAGCATCAAGTCTTTCAATTTGCCTACGCATTTCATCGGCCCATAGTGCCATTTTCATACCATAGGTTGTAGGTAGGGCGTGTTGGCCATGTGTTCGACCAATACAAACGTTTTCTTTGTTTTCGTCTGCTAATTTTAGAAGAAGCTGGGTAAAACGCACCATTTTTTCCCTTAAAACTGCCATAGATTCTTTAAATAATAAAGACTGTGAGGAATCCACGATATCATTGGAGGTTGCTCCGAAGTGTACGTATTCTCCTGCATTTCCCTGGCACTGTTCTGCTAATGCCTTTACCAGTGAAGCTATGTCGTGGTTAGTTGCTTTTTCAATTTCATTTACTCTTTCCAGTGTAACAAACTCAGTACTTGCTTTTTCTTTAATTTCTTGAGCTGCTTCAGTAGGAATCATTCCCATTTCTGCTTCGGCCTGGGCTAAAGCAGATTCAACATCAAGCATCTTTTGCAGCTTGTTTTCAGATTCCCAAATATTTTTCATTTCGGGAGTACCATATCTAAACTCAATAGGGTGAATAGCCATAAAAATCACTTTTTAATTATTATAGTCGGAAATTATGTTTTAAAAATAATATTGGATTGTAAAATAAATTAATTAGCTTGAAAAACGAAGAACCAAACAGAATATTGCTAGAATTACAGTCATAACGACGACTTGCTCTGGAGTAAGTTTAGGTCCTCTGGTTTCATCATCAAAGTATCTTACTAGCCCTGCACCGCTTGGAGGAAGGCTTTTTTTATCTTTTTTTGCCATAAATCATCACCTGGTAAATTTAAAAATAGTAATCATTGATTTTAAACAGATAATTACTTTAGATTAAGTACTTAATAATATATTGTTCATTAATATAAGGATATTGATGTTATAAATTTAATCAATAATTATACGGCATAATAGGATATGGAGTATTATTCTCCTTAACATCATCTTTTGATTATTAATGCCTCAAATTAATTATAAACTTTTAAAAGGCCTTTAAAATCAATATGGATTTATTTTTAACATATTTCAAATGTAATCTTACAGGGGGTTCTGAATTAATCTTGACTTTCTCGATGCACATTTTCCCTATGTTTTGTGGCATTGTCTACTACAAATGATTCACTAATGTTCAGTTCCACAAAACTGTTGTTCCACCACCTACATTTTTCGCTGTATTATGAATTGAATCCATATTTGCAATGCCCGGATGAGGCAGCTAAAGAAAATATAAAAAAATAATTTAAAATTTTCATTTCTCAACTCAATCTCCCCTATTACTATGCATTTTTGAATAAGATATTAATGTGGCTTATGGGGGATATTGTGTATATTAAAAAGATATGCGCTTGAAATATACGTTTTTAGTCAACGTCGTTCCTATTTTATTTTCAAAAAAATCAAAAACCAACAATTAAATATCTATTAAATGTAATATAATCTAAAGAATTAAATTCTATTATAAATTCATATTTTGATTTTAAAGTATACTCAGACTAATAAATCTTTCAAATAATATTTAAAGGGATTATAGATGGATTATTTCGAAAAATTAGAAGCAGAAACTAAAAAACTCTACAAAATTGCCGAAGAAGCCAGGTCTAAGGGTTTAGATGTGCATGTTGAGACAGAAATACCTTTAGCTAAGGATTTAGCTGAAAGGGTGGAGGGGCTAGTTGGTCCTGTTGGTGTAGCAGAACGCATAAAAATATTGGAAAGTGAAAGTAATCGGGAAGAAGCTGCATTTAAAATTGCAGCAGAAATTGCATCTGCACCGTTGGAGAATACTAAAGAAGATGAATTAGTCCAGAGAGAAGGTTTAGCTGACCAGGCACTGAGAACTGCTCTAGCAATATTAACTGAAGGGGTAGTAGCAGCTCCTTTGGAAGGGATTGCTAAAGTAAAAATAAAGCAGAATTTCGATAGAACTAATTATCTGGCAGTTTATTTTGCAGGACCCATACGTAGTGCTGGAGGTACTGCAGCAGCATTAGCCGTTCTTTTAGGAGATTATATACGCTGGGCTATTGATTTAGCACCTTATCAACCAGTTGAGCGAGAAATAGAACGATACGTGGAAGAGGTTGAATTATATGAGTCAGAAGTAACCAATTTACAGTACTCACCAAAACCTGATGAAGTGAGATTAGCAGCCAGTAGCATTCCTGTAGAAGTAACCGGCGAACCAACTGACCAAATCGAAGTTTCACACAGAGATTTAGAGAGAGTTGAAACTAACAATATTCGTGGTGGAGCGCTTCTGGCTATGGTGGAGGGTATTATTCAAAAATCACCAAAGGTACTAAAATATGCCAAACAAATGGATATTGAGGGATGGGAATGGTTAGACACATTTTCAAAAGCTCCTAAAACTGATAACAAAGATGAAAAGGTAGTAATTAAAGCAGATGATAAATTTATTCAGGATATCATTGGGGGGAGACCGGTTTTAGCTTATCCCTCTGAGAAAGGTGCTTTTCGTTTGAGATATGGGCGGTCAAGAAATACGGGACTGGCAGCAATGGGAGTCTCTCCAGCCACCATGGAACTTTTGGAGTTTCTGGCTGTAGGAACTCAAATGAAAATTGAAAGACCTGGAAAAGGTAACTGTGTAGTCCCAGTCGACACGGTGGATGGGCCTATAGTTAAATTAAGAAATGGTGATGTCGTAAAAATTTCAACCATTGAACAGGCTCGCAAATTACGCCCTCAAGTAGATGAAATTTTGTTTTTAGGAGATATGCTGGTAGCATTCGGTGAATTCCTTAGAAATAATCATGTATTATTGCCTTCTGCATGGTGCTATGAGTGGTGGATAAAAACAATTGAATCATCAAAATATGATCTGGAAAAGGATCCTCTTGATATTAAAACACTTGAAATAAGGGATATTTCTGCTAAAAATGCTTTCCAAATATCAGAAGAATATGATGTGCCATTACATCCAGATTACACTTATTTTTATCATGATGTCTCTATCAATGATCTTAATCTCCTTAGAAATTGGATTTTAAGTAGTGAATATGTTGATAAGCATGAATTAAAACTGGATTTAAGCCCTGAAAAACGAATATTGGAAGTCATTGGAGTTCCACACAGTGTAAAAAATTCAAAGGTGGTTTTAGGGCATGATGAAGCGCACACTTTAATAAAAACTCTTCAAGGCCCTTTGGATGAATCTATGGAAAACACTCTGCAAGCCATAAATCAGGTATCACCAGTTAAAATCATGGCGAAGGCCCCCACATATATTGGAACTAGGGTGGGAAGACCTGAAAAAACTAAAGAGCGGAAAATGAAACCAGCACCTCATGCGTTGTTTCCCATAGGTAACTATGGTGGCAGCAGGAGAAATATTATGGAGGCAGCAAAAAAGGGAAGTATAATGGTGGAATTAGCACGTTCAAAATGTACTGAGTGTCAAATTAGTTCATTCCAATCATTATGTCCTCATTGTGGTGCGCCTACAGTAATTGCTGAACCTGGAAAGAAAAAGATTAATATTTCTGGTCTATTAAAAAAAGCCTCTGAAAATGTGGGTGTCCGGAAAATAGATGAGATTAAAGGGGTTGTGGGTATGATATCACAAGATAAATTTCCTGAACCTTTAGAAAAAGGAATTTTACGGGCTAAAAATGGAGTATTCACCTTTAAAGATGCTACGATTAGGCATGACTCTACGGACCTTCCATTAACTCATTTCACTCCTAAAGAGGTTGGAGTTAGTGTGGAGAAACTTTTGGATATGGGCTATGACCATGATTGTTATGGTGGGGAATTAAAAGAAGAAAATCAGATTGTGGAGTTAAAGGTTCAGGATGTGGTAATTTCAGAACACTGCGCCCAGTATTTAATAGGGGTCGCAGGTTTTATTGATGACTTATTGGCGAATTTTTATGGGATGGATCGTTTTTATAACATTAAAGTGAAAGAAGATTTAGTAGGACACTTAGTAGCAGGTTTAGCTCCTCACACGTCTGCAGGTGTATTGGGTAGAATAGTAGGTTTTACCAAGGCAGCTGCATGTTATGCTCATCCGTATTTTCACTCTGCAAAGAGAAGAAACTGTGACAGTGATGAAGACTCGGTGATGCTTCTTTTAGACGCACTCTTGAATTTTTCCAAATCATATCTGCCCAGCACTAGGGGAGGAAGTATGGATGCTCCCCTGGTTTTATCTTCAAGAATTGATCCTGAAGAAATTGATGATGAATCTCACAACATTGATGCCATGGTATCACTTCCTCTAGAATTTTTTGAACGAACTCTGGAACTTGCAAAACCATCTGATGTGCTTGATTTAATAGATAATGTAAAAAACAGACTGGGAACTCCAGATCAATATGAGGGAATAATGTTTTCACACAACACTTCCAGCATCCATGCAGGACCAAAGGTTTGTTTATATAAGACATTGCCTACCATGAAAGAGAAGGTTGAGTCTCAGATTACAATGGCTGAAAAGATTAGAGCAGTTGACCAAAGAGGAGTTGTGGAGGGTGTGCTCATGTCTCACTTTTTGCCAGATATGATGGGAAATACCCGGGCATTTTCAAGGCAGAAAGTGCGATGTACCAAATGTAATAAGAAATATCGGCGCATTCCACTCACTGGTAAGTGCAAATGTGGAAGTAATCTAATATTAAGTGTTTCAAAGGGTTCTGTAGTCAAATATCTGGAAATATCTAAAGATTTAGCCAGTCGGTATCCTATAGATCCTTATCTGATGCAGAGAATTGAAATAATCGAATTTGGTATAAATTCCTTATTTGAGAGTGATAAATCCAAACAAAGCTCTCTGGACGTATTTTTATAAAAAAATTTTCAAAAATTCTCCTTAGGTGGGGGTGTGAGGGCATAAATATTAATAATAATTTAATTTGACTTAAAAATTGAAAAAGCGAATGATGAAATAATTTATATATCCTCTGAAACAAAAAATAGTCTATATAAAATTGTATTAAATTGATTTAATTTAGAATGAATATTGCTTTTTATGAACAATATTCTTTTTTTCAACATATGGGTGATGATGTAATGAAGGATGCGCGTATTATAGCTGCTATGCCAACTAAGGCCGAAACATGTGTCTTAAAAAACAATGGCATGCATGAAAAGTTTAGCCACGATAAGTTAGTCAAGTCACTACTGATGGTGGGAGCCCCGTTATGGGCTTCTGAGAAAATAGCTTCTCAGGTAGCTACTGCTGCCTACAACGGTATAACAACAGCGGAGATTAAGATATTGGTATATGATTCTTTAAAAGGGATTAAAGAATCTGCTGCAGATAAGTATCTGGCTACCAATAAACTGAGGGTACGCACTACCAAAGATAAAATCGAAACATTCGACCAGACCAAAATTGAAAAGACATTAATTGTAGAAACAGGCGCATCTGAAGAATTAGCATATGAAATCGCCACCGATGTCTGGAAAGAGCTGAAAAAGCTTAATGTAGATTATCTCACTGCCCCTATGATAAGGGAAATTGTAAACACCAAACTAGTTGAGCACGGATTAGAAACCCTACGTAGGAAATATACTCGGCTGGGTATTCCTGTTTATAATATTACTAATTTAATTGAAAACGGATCCCGGGACAATGCAAACATGATTCACAACCCGGAAACTGTTCATAAGTACGTTGCTGATGAAGCCCTTAAACAGTATGCTTTATTAAAGATCCTTCCTAATGAACTGGCTGATGCCCATATGTCCGGAGATATTCACATTCACGACTTAGAATTCTTCGCAGGAAGACCATTAAACTGCTTACAGCATGATTTAAGGTTATTTATACGACATGGACTAAAAGTTGATGGTACTGGTGACCACACGTCAGTAGCAGGACCTCCTAAACACATGGAAACCCTCATGAATCATGCGGGGGAAATTATGCTGGCTGCTCAACAAAATATGAGTGGTGGTCAGGCCATGAGTCTTTGGAACGTTTTTGTAGCACCATTTGCCCGTGGAATGTCATATGAAAAGGTAAAACAAGCTGTTCAGATGCTTGTATTCAATTTAAACATGGCTTATGCTGCTAGAGGATCCCAGGTTCCGTTCACAAGTCTTAACTTGGAATTCAATGTTCCTAAGTTCCTTCAAGAAGAAGAAGCATATGGGCCAAAAGGACAATTAGTTGGAACTTATGGTGACTTTGAGGAAGAAACCAGGATGCTGCAGAGAGCATTCACTGAAACTTTATTGGAAGGAGATTCAGATGGTAAACCCCACCTTTTCCCCAATACTATTTACAACATCCGAAAGGAGACTTTAAAGTCTGAGATGGAAGAAGACCTTATGAGGGTGCATGAACTTTCAGCCAAATACGGGACAGCTTACTTTGTAAATATGTTGGCCAGTTACAGGGGTGATATGGCCAATTATATGGGTTGTAGAACTGCCTTGCAGGACAACTGGACTGGAGACTGGGAAAAAGACTGTCTTAGAACAGGTAATTTGGCATATGTTACATTGAATTTACCACGTATAGCATATCAATCCCGAGACGATTCGGAAATATATGAATACCTTGATTCATATATGGATATGGCAGTTAACGTTTTATTGCTGAGAAGAGAACAGGCTATTAATTGTCTAAATGAGTACAACCTCTTACCATTTTTACACCAAAAATTTGGCGAGGATATGTACTATCGTATTGAGAACTCCACGGTTTCATTTGGATTCGTAGGATTAAATGAAATGCTCAAAGCATATACTGGCCGAGGCATTGAAGATGCGGATTCCCATAAGCTCGGAGTGAAAATATTGGAGCACATGAATGATCGGGCTGAGAAGTTGAAAAATGAAACTGGACTCAGGTGGTCAGTACTTCAAACTCCTGCGGAATCCACAGCTTATCGGTTTGCTACGCTTGATATGGATAAATTTAAGGACCAAGCAGTTGTACAGGGAGATAAAGGAGCTCATTATTATACTAACTCCTCTCACGTTCCAGTAAATTCAAATGTTCTCTTACCAGAAAAAATAAAGTTAGAGGAAAAATTCCACGAACTCACACCGGGAGGCCACATCTTCCATGCGTTCATGGGAGAATCCTATTCCAGTGCTGATTCCCTCATGAGCTTAACTGATAAGATGGTTCGAAAATCAGATATTGGATTCTGGGCATATAGTTCAGCATTAAGTTTCTGTATAAACTGCAAAACCCTAATGAAAGGATTGAATAATCAATGTCCGACTTGTGGTGAAACAAAAGACGTGGAATGGTATGACCGAATCACAGGATATGTTCAGCAGGTAGGGCGGGCTAAATCAGCTTCTGGTGGATGGAACCCGGGTAAAATGCAGGAATTAAGGGATCGTAAAAGGTTCCAAAAATAATTTTTTTTTAAATATTTTAATATATTTTTAATAATCTACTTTTTAGGCGATTTAATGAATGACACTCAATTCATGAAAGAAGCCATTAAAGAAGCTAAAAAATCTTTAAAAGAGGGTGGAGTCCCTATTGGGGCAATACTGGTTGTGAATGATAAAATAGTTGGTAGGGGTTATAACCATCTGTTACAAAATAATTCAGTTATTTTGCACGGTGAAATGGATGCATTAGAAAATGCAGGCCGTTTAAAAGGAATTAATTATCAAAAATCTACACTTTATACTACTTTATCCCCCTGTCCCATGTGTTCTGGGGCAGTATTGTTATATAAAATTCCACGTGTAGTGATTGGTGAAAATACTACTCTTATGGGTGCTGAAGTCCTTTTAGAATCAAATGGTGTGGAAGTTATTAATCTAGGTCTTGAGGAGTGTCGTCAACTTCTGGAAGATTATATAAAAAATAATCCGGAAATATGGAATGCGGAACTGGAGAGAGTGGGTGGATTAACAGATTTAAAAAAATAGACTTCTTTTTAATTTTCATATACAAAAAAATTATTTTATTTAATATAATCCTTCACAGATTTAACATAAGAACCATCTTTTAAGGTTAAAGGGGTAGTTATGGACTGGCAAGAAGTTCCAAATCCATGGGCCACCATGGTATGTCTTCCAGTTCCGCCAGCTACCACTAAAACCACATCTTCTAAAGATCGGGTTATATGGACCATATCTTTTTTTACCCATTTTTTATCTAGTCGACGGCCACCGCGATCTCCTAACTTTACAGGAACCATGGTATTTTCATGAATATATTTTTTAATATCTATCTTGGACCACTCATCATCAACCAAAGTTTTGGTGTGTTCTGGACTCATAATCACTAGTAGTTCGCCTGGAACATGGCTATTATTGCATCCTGCAGTGGAAGCAGTGTGGATGATAGTGTCTAAAAGATCTTTTCCGCTTTGACTGCGATGATCATTTACATTGTGCGGTGCTTCCATTCCCAACACAGTAACAGTGCTGCTGTCTTTGGGATGACCTCGCTCAACATGTAAGGCAGGCCATGGACTTTCTTCTTCATTTTCACTAAAACAATAGCTGTATTTAGCAGGAGACCCCATGGTGGCGTGATCTCCGATGGAGGGAACTGCACCTGCAATATTCATCAAACAAAATCTCAAGGCTCTACCAATGGTTGAATTGGCTAGATTTCCAGGACCAAGACAACCTGCAGCAGAATTAAACTCTAATTCTTTAGATACTGGTCCATTAACTATGGTACAAATTGCTACGGGGTGGGTGGTGGCATTGATTCCAGCTAGGTTAAATTTTTCTTGACTTATTGAAGAAATAGCAGTTTCAATTATGGGCATAAATAATGGTAAACAACCAGCCATAACGGAATTTATAGCAATCTTTTCTACAGTCGCTTTGCCCTGAAGTGGCGGTAAGACCGCAGTAACTTCTTGAGGTTTCTGTTTGCTATATTTATAAAATTTTCTCACCCTTTCTGGGGTAGGTGGTATAATAGGGAGTCCATCAGTATATTTTTTCTGATAAAAATCTAGACTAATTTTCTCCACATCAGGGCCAATGAAAACTTCCATATCACTACTCGAGGTAGAACATAATCTGTCTGATTTCTGCATTATTCCTTTTTGAGGAGTTTCAGGGGCTTCGGATAGAATATCTTCAATTAAACAGCCGCATGTTTTGTCAATTTTTTGTTTCATGAAATCTCCAATTGATAATTTGGTATTAAGATAAAAAAATCAAAAAAATATATTTAATTTGTTGCAAGTAACTACTATTTAAAAACTAATAATTAAAATTAATGCATTTTTTTTATTTAATCATCATGAGATAAGTATAAGCCCTTTTTATCATATCTAACTCTTTTTGAACCGGTAAATCCACCCCTTGAGATTTTTTCTCTACCTCAAGAACTATAGCATTGATTTTTTTGGCACGGGCTTCAGATCTTAAAGTTCCTTTTTGGGGGTTGGTTTTGAGGGTACTCTTCGTTTTTTGTTTAATGAATGCGGCCCAGTTTTTCTCAAAATTTGTTTGGTAATAGACCATCCCATTTTTACTAACTCCTGTTCCAGAATGCACATCAATAATGTATTTAACTTTATGAGAAACTGCAAATTTGAGGATTTTATTTACAGGGGTTCCATTAATGTTTGCTTTACGGTTGGGATCATAAACCAATCCAGAATCATTATAAGTCCTGGTATTTTTTTCAGTATCTACCGGTATGGCAAATGGTATGATATATAAAGTCCCTGTGGGCTCCTTTCTTTGTATATAATATAAAAATTCTAAAACAGATAGTGATCCTTGAACTTCATCACCATGTATCCCGCCACATATCAATATTTTTTTTCCTTTTCCATTTCCCAAACAGTAGACTCGGGATCCGCTAATATATTTAATATTTCTTTGTTCATTTAATGAATTTTTTGTTAGATATGTTTGGATTAGGGGATTTAAATAAACATCCCCTCTCACGTGGGGGTCTAATATTTTATTCGAAATGTCACATGTTTGTGCATGTACATTAATAGAATTTAAACTGATAATTAGTGTTAAAAATACTATTATTAAAAATAATAATTTATTAAACTTCATATGAACCTTTTTTTCATTTTTAATGGAGTGCCGGCCCTATTAACAATATTTTAACAGGGCCGTGGTTAACTGCACATACCTACTAATGATACAAGTATAATGTAAAAGTTTAGATATTTAAATTTTTCTATTAGTGGTGGTTATTATAATAATTATGTATAATATAATGCAGCAGAAATATTTTTTAAGAATTAAAAAGAATTTTTTTCAACTCAGGAATTATTTTAAATGTTTTTTCTTCAACCTCTTCTGCTTTTTTACCAGATAGGGGGTGTGAAATTTCTATTATTCTTAAATCTTTAGCGCCATGTGCTTGAGCTAAATTGCGAGCAAAAGAAGAAAATTTATCTGAACAAATAGAAATTGTGGGAATTCCCTTTTTTTCTAATCGGATAGCATCTAAAATCACCCATGTGGTGCAGGATCCACAGTCCCCTAAGGCCAGAATAGAGACATCACCTTCAGTTGCTTTTTTTAATTGGTATTTACTTGCTGGGGCACCAGCCGGTTTTTCTGAGTTGATTATCTTTAAATTATTTAATTTTGATGCAATGGTTTCCAGAATCACATCGGCACCGGGTTTAGTATTGTCAAAAAGAGAAATTGCACGGATTTGTGAAGGGATGTTGTTTAAAATTAATTTCATCCCTTCTGGTTCAGCCAATGGGTCCATTACTTCCCTTTCAACTATATTAACTTTCATTAAATCTTCCTGAATAGAATGCGGGTTTATTCTTCCCTTCGCAATCTTTTAATAACAAAATCTTTATCTAATGACAGTATAAACGAAGCTGCACGGGGTCCCATTTTTTTACCAATTAATACTCTGTATAATGCTTGAAATGCTTTTTGAGGCTTTAAATCATGGTTTCGTAATATATTATACATCTCGTCATGGAGCTGTTCAGGATTAATATCCTTTGCCTCAATCAAATCTGCCATATCTTTTAAGAAACCAACTTGTGCGGGAGATAAATCTACTGCAGGTAGTTTCTCCTGGACCTGGAACTTGACAAATCCTGGAGCATAAGTTTCCAACCAGTTTTTAACCTGCGTAACTCTTTTTTCTAGTTGATCTTTTTGGTTATCACTCAGCTCTGCAAAGGACATGGCTCCCATTTTATCAGGTAACTGGGAATTCCTCTTTAAGATCTCAAAGATTTTATCAAGATTATCTCCTGCAATTTGATAAGCCACAGTTAAGAACCTGTATGATGGTCTAAATGGTATATCCGTTTCTTCATTGATTTGGGACATTTGATATATTTTTTTAAGCTTTTTCTCCTCTTTTTCGGAGGCCGCTTCTTCTTTTCCAAAGAAAATCTGCTCTACTCTATCAAATTGTTCTATGAAATCTAAAAATGGCATTTCTGGATTGAAATCCTTGTGTTTCATGGGTTTACTTCTAAATAAGAAATAGTTTAAGCTTTCAGCAGGTCCAATTTCTAACCATTGGCCCGGAGTGAAGAAAACACCTTGTGATTTACTCATAGCATCTCCTTTAAGAGTAATCCACTCATAAGGAACAGGGTACGGTGCTTTGTAATCAAAAATTTTCTGGGAAATAACACTACTTACGTCATAAGACCCTCCGCTGGCAGCATGATCTTTTCCAAAAGGTTCACAAGTTATGCCAAATATCTTCCATCGAGCAGCCCATTCTACTCTCCAGGTAAGTTTACCATTACCTGAAGTGATATCCATGGTTCCATCAAAACCACATTGGCAACGATACGATACAGTATCCCCATCATAATCATAAGCAAAAGTAGTATTTACTCGCCCACATTCTTGACAGATGGGATTGTAAGGCAACCAATCATCAGCTAATGGGTGTTCCCGGTACTTGTTAAAAATTTCCCTTATCTCAGGCGCTTTTTCAAGTGAAATTCGTATGTAATCATCATAAAGCCCGTCTTTGTACATTTGGGCTCCGGAATATGTTTCTAATTCTATACCGAAATCATCTAGAGTTTCTAGAAATGGTTTCTGGAAGTGTTCTACAAAACTATCACAGCAGTCTTCTGGGCAGGGAATTTGGGAATAAGGAATCCCTAAATATTTTTCATAACTTTCTGGAAGAGGATATGGGACTTTACGGAGTGGATCATGGTCATCAGCTATCCATATAGTCTTGGATTTAGCTCCTTCTCGCTTCAATGCTTTACCAACGGAATTAGCAATAAAAACGTCGCAAGAGTTTCCAATGTGTATTGATCCAGAGATGGATGTTCCACTGGCCACCACATGTTCAGCCACATCCCACTCTTTTAATTCGTAAGCTATCCTTTCTATCCAGTGTTTCAATCAAATCACCTTTATTTTAAAATTGTAATTGTTATTTATTTAATAATTTTAAATTATTGATTTATTAAATACAAATAGAGTATTTATTAGTTTTATTATATTCTTTATTTTAATTAATAGAATAATATGTGTTAATATTGAAAATAAGAATATAAAAAATATTTTATAAAAAAATTCTAAATCAATAAAGAATGAAAAATGGTTTAATTAATAATTATTAATCAAACACGTCAACTTCAGCGTTGTCTAACCATTCATTCACGATTTTAACCGCACAGTAGTCACCGCACATGGTACATGTGTCTGGGTCTTCTGGTGGTCTTTCGTCCCGTTTTTTACGTGCTTCAGCTGGACAAAGTGATGCATCGTATTGTGCTTCCCAGTTGAGTTTTTTACGGGCATTAGCCATAACAAGATCTTTTTCGCCGTTGTGAATACCTTTCGCCATGTCTCCAACGTAAGCACCGATTCTGGTTGCAATAACTCCTTCTTTTACATCATTCGGATATGGTAGAGCTAAGTGCTCAGCAGGGGTTACGTAACAGATGAAATCTGCTCCAGCTCCTGCAGATGCAGCGGCACCTATGGATGATACAATGTGGTCGTATCCGGCACCAATGTCAGTTACAATAGGTCCTAACATGTAGAACGGAGCTCCTCTACATAATTTTTTCTGAAGAGTAACGTTAGCAGAAATTTCGTTTAATGGAATGTGCCCTGGACCTTCTACAATAGTTTGCACACCGGCTTCTCGAGCTTTATCTACTAATTCCCCTAGAATAATTAGTTCTTGAACACCAGCCCGGTCAGTTGAATCAGCAATTGCGCCGGCTCTCATGGCATTTGCCATGGACATCACAAAATCGTGTTCTTTGGCTATTTCTAAAATGTATTCGTAATTTTTGTATAGTGGATTTTCTATTTCATTTTCCACCATCCATGCAGATACAAAAGCTCCTCCTCGGCTGACGAGTCCACCTTCACGGCCCTGTCTTTTTAATCTTTTGAGTGTTTCTCTGTTCACACTACAATGAATGGCCATAAAGTCTACACCATCTTTGGCTTGTTTTTCTATGGCTTTAAACATGGACTCTTCTTCCATGTAAATTGCAGAACCTTTTTCTCTAATGGTTTCTACTGCGGCTTGATAAATAGGAACACTTCCCATTGGAAGATCAGAGATTTTTAGAATCCTTTGCCTAATTTCATTAAGGTCCCCGCCTACAGATAGCTCCATTAATGTATCTGCGTGATGTGCCATGGCTACTCTGGCTTTTTCTTCTTCTAAATCAAAGTCACATATGTCTGTAGAGGTTCCGATGGTTGCATTTACTTTAGTCCTTAATCCTGCCCCTATACCTACAGCTTTAACCCCTTCCCGATTTAAATTGCTGGGTATAGCTATGGTTCCCTGAGCTACAGATTTTCTGATGAATTCTTCAGAAACGTTTTCGGCTTGAGCCACCGCTTTCATTTCCTCTGTTATTATGCCTTTTTTCGCGTCATCCATTTGTGTCATAGAATCACCATGTTTTGTTATTTGGCTCATAGTTTAATGATTAAAATAATTTATTCTCTAAACTTTGAGACAATTGGAATCAAGATTTATCAATAATATTATGGTTGTTATGATAGTTATCAATGAAAATGAATACTATCAAGTTGTATTTACCATATCGGTATTCATCTTTAAAAGATATACTCTTTTGAGATTCTCTAATATATAAATAACATGATTCCAGAGTAATCATAAATATATATTAACAATAGTTATAATAATACTATAAATATTTTTTTCTGCGGTAATAATTGAAGTACATTAAAAAAGAGGATTCAACCATATCTTTAAATGATATGGATTAGTCATTCATTCGATCTATAACCATTTCATAACTAGGAATATTGGTCTGACAACCTTCTGCTTCCACAATAAATGATGAAACAGATGATGCAAATTTTCCACAGTATTCTAATGGTTTATCATTAAGATATGCAGTTAAAAAACCGGCTCTATACGAATCTCCGGCTCCTGTAGGATCTACAGCTTCTCGAACCAAGGCATCCACTTTGATTTTTTCATCACCGTAAATAGTGCTCCCTTCTTTTCCATAGGTCTTAACCACTATATCTGGCCCTGATTGCTTTAGGTCCTGCATACTCATCCCTAAGGTTTCCTTTATGCGGTCTATTTCAAAATGATTACCAAATAAAATATCACATAACTCTACTACATGTTTTAATTCTTCAGGAGAATACATGTGCAAGTCCTGGCCGGGATCAAATGAAATTAATTTTCCTTCTTCTCTTGCAACTTCCCCGCACCTATGGTTAAAACTGGGATCCCCAGTGGCTAAATGCACAGCCTTAACATTTTTTATAGCATTTAGTGGAACATCCGCATTTTTAAAGTTTCGAGCAGCACCCCAATAAAAATAACTAATCTGGTCATTATTGGAATTGGTTAATACAAATGCTGTTGGTGTGTTATTGTCTTCTGCAATTATCATATTGCTGGTGTCGATTCCCATATTAATTACCATTTTTTGATATTCCGAATTAATGTAATCTCCACCTACCGCAGATACAAGGGCTGTATTAAGTCCTAACTTCGCACCTACAATAGATACATTGGCAGCGGCCCCGCCATTGAGATTTTTCATCCGATCAATGGCAGCGGATGAATTAGGTGATGGAAAATCCTCGACCTGAATTATGTAATCAAAAGCTGTGTGACCAATAGCTAGTAAATCCCTGTTTTCAATCAATAAATCACCTCGTTTATGTTGGTTTTTGCAGTACTTAAAATTTTTTCAAGCAGTTTTAAAATTAATAATTTTAATGGATACAATTCATAGGAAAATTTAAATATCTAAAATTTTAAATTTTCCATTGAATAGGCTGTGAAACTATGATTAGCACTGTAACCACAACAACAACCACCATAACAACGGAGCAACTGATTTTTGGTATGTTAGTTCTTTTGATAGTCTTAATTATAATTTTAGTAATAATTGGATTAATTGTATGGAAGTATAAAAAGAATAATTGATTAGAGAGGTTTAAAACCCTGTTTTTTAACTATCTTTTGTCCCGGCCCAAATATGAACTGAATAAATTCTTCAATAACTGGATTGAATTCCCCAAAACGAACCAAACTTATGGCGTGTTGAGTTTCTTCTTTTAGAATATCACTACCTGTAAAGAAACTGGCATTTAAAAAAGTATACAACCCTTGATTGTTTTTCACAATTTTAAATGCTTCATATGGTGATTTAACTTCTCTTATAATATTAAAAGGAATTTCTTTACTTTGAAGTGTTCTCCAGGCCAATCTTTGGGAAGAACCCGCCACTGAAACAAATTTTGAATCTATTAACTCATCCAAACTTCCAATATCTTCTTCACTACTTGAAATTAGCACCAGGTGATCAAAGGCAATGGGTGTGAAATCGAGGTCTCTTTGAAATGCAATAAGGGGATCATCTAAAACAAGCAAATCTAAAAAGTCTTTCTGAGCCAGATAAAATGAACTAGCATCATCACTCCCATAGATTGCGGCTTTAAGCCCATATTCATCGGCTAATGCTTCAACTAATCCTGAAGAAATATGCCCTCCACTTATTGTAAGATTTTCACGGTCTTCTAACCTATTTTGGTAAAGATCATACCTTTCAAGGATTTTAATACTTTTTTCAGTGAGCTCTGAGCCAGCACCGCTTCTTTGAACTAATCTAAAACCAAGTTTCTCTTCGGCATGAATAATCCGCCTATTTAAAACTGCGTGGGATATTCCTAACTTTGCAGCGGCTTTGCGCTGTGACCATGTTTGTGATATGGATTTCAATGTTTGAAAAAACTTGTAATTGAAATACTGGTTTTCAATAACCATGCCTAAGAGAGGTTTATAGTCCATATAAACACCAATTTATGGAATAATGAATTAAATTTTAATAATTTTTATTCTAAATAATGCTAAAATGTCTTTTTTTCTTAAAATATCATAGTTTAAGAACTTTTTACTAATTGGGGAATTATTTATATATTAATATTACTCTACAATTAATATAAAAGTTAGTTTTTATAAATAATATTTGTAATTGATAAGGGAATGAGTATAGTCTAACCTGTATCTCTATTCATGTTCGTTAATGGGAACGGTGTAATATATGATTATAAATGATGCTATTAGTGAAATAATTGGAAATATTGAAGATTTATCTCAGGGATTAGAAGAAGAAACCATAAACAAAATGATGGATATGATAATGGCTTCGGACAATGTTTTTGTTCTGGGTTTAGGTCGATCTGGGCTGGTGGCAAAGGCATTTGCCATGCGTTTAATGCATTTAGGTGTGGGGGTTTATGTAGTAGGGGAGACCATTACTCCAGCTATATATGAAAATGACTGCCTTTTAGCAATTTCAGGGTCTGGAGAGACCAGTAGCGTCATTAGCACCGCGAAAATAACTGAAAAAAGAGGTGCAAAAATTATAGCAGTTACTTCTTATACTGATTCCAGTTTAGCTGAGATGGCTGATTTGGTAGTAGAAGTAAAAGGAAGAACCAAAATAGACAGTGAACAGGATTATGACATAAGGCAGATGAATGGTAAACACCAATCTTTAGCGCCTTTAGGTACTTTATTTGAGGTCACCAGCCTAATATTTTTAGATGGTTTCATAGCCCAACTTATGGCTAAAATGAAAAAGACAGAGGATGATATGAAATTAAAGCACAATGTGCTTGAATAATTCAGCCTATAAAGTTTTTTAATAGATAATTCTATCAGGGTGGGTGTAAATATTAAAACGATCTCCACGTACAAAACCCACCATAGTAACTCCAGCTTCTTCGGCTACCGCATATCCTGAAGTGGTGGGGGCGGCATTAGACGCTAAAATAGGAATTCCCACACGAGCAATTTTTATAAGCATGTCTGCAGGCATCCGCCCACTATAAACAATGTAACTATTTTTAAAATCAACTTCTTCCAGTAGCCCTGCACCAATCACTTTGTCAACTGCAACGTGCCGACTAACATCTTCTTTGAATATGAATTTTTTTTTGTAAATCAGCCCTGCTACATGCGTTCCACCGGTTTCATGCCATGTACTTGCATTTTTTTTTAAATCATGGAAAGAGTGAAGTAAAGTTTCTTTATCGAGGGTAAAATCAGATTTAATTCCATCAATATATTCTATTTTCTGTCTCCAACCTCCAAAACAATCTGATCCCACAACCAACTCTGTAATGATATCAAAATCTTCCATGTCTACAGTTAGATTTATGGTGGAATTACTTATGTTAATATCTTTAATATTTTTTAAAGACCTAATCAGTCCTTCTCCTAGGAGATAACCGATTCCAAATTCTTTTAAAGAGTCTGGACTAATAGAAAATTTTCGAGTTAATGTTTCATTAGCTATTAATTCAATCTGCTCATCTTTTACAATCTTTTCCATTACTTTTTCAGAGCTGGACTGGATTTTAACCGCAGGGAATTTTTCATACATTTTGGACATTACGGCACCTTAGTAATATTCATAAACTTATCAATAAAATGGAATAAAATTAAGTAATATATTTAATCTTCTAATATAATATCATCCGCCCAAGAAATAGCTGCAGCTACATTCGGAAAACCTATAATGCTGGTTACTAATAATATGGCTTGATAAACTTCTTCCGGACTAGCTCCAGCTTCCAAGGCTCTTTTAGTATGGCTGTGAACAGCTCCTTCAGATCGAATAGCTGCAGAAGCTGATAATTGGATAAGATGAGCGTTTTTGTGATCTATTGGCCCACTTTGACGTACAGTTTTTCCTAATTCTCCTAATAAATCACTGTATTCTTGATATCTATCCCTTATACTTACATAATGTTTTGGCAATTCTTCAGACATTTTATTCCCTCGCTATATTTATAATATTTATTGAAGTTCTAGGCATTAATATTATATACTGGAAGACAATAATAAATTTTATTAAAAATCAATACTTAGGGACTTAATAGGTTTCCAATTCTATTTTTAATGATTAAAGTGTTTAATATAAATTTTATCAATATAATTGTAATATAGATACACTATCTCGATTTAATGGTTTATATTAATGGAAATTACGGGGAAATAATATGCAAGAATTAAATAAAATTTTATCCAGGTATGCCGGTGATAAATCGGATTTAATTCCATTACTACAGGATGTTCAATCAAAATATGGGTATATTGGCGAGGAACATATGGAAGAAATTTCTAATTTTACTAAAGTACCTCAAAGTGAAATATATGGGGTAGCTACATTTTACACTCAATTTAGATTCACGCCTAAAGGAAAAAAACACATAGCAGTATGTACTGGAACAGCATGCCATGTGACTGGGGCTCAACATGTAATTGAGGGAGTTGAACGCCACTTGAGTATAAAAGAAGGTGAAACAACTCCTGATGGTGAATACTCTTTAGAATCAGTGGGTTGCTTAGGGTGCTGTGCACTAGCTCCTGCGGCTATGGTTAATGATGAAATAAAATCTAAACTATCTCTGAGAAGCCTTAAAAAATTATTCAGATGATATAACCATTCTAAATCTCGGAACAACATAAATAACATTTAAATCAATACAGGGGAATTTCATGAAACTTGAAGAAATAGTCCTTAAAGAAAAAAAGGATTATAATGATCTGTTTTCTAACAAAAATGCTGTATTAATAGGATCTGCAACATGTGGAAACTCAGCTGGGGCGCAAATTGCTCAAAAAATCATTAAAGAGGAACTGGAAAAGGCAGAATATGACTGCGATATTGTTGATGTGGGATGCATTGGATTATGCTATGTAGAACCCATAATAACTGTTTTAAAACCAGACCAACCCGCGGTATTCTATGGCAATGTCACCAAAAAGGTGGCCCGGCAAATTGTTAATTCGCATATCATCAAAGGTGAACCTCTGCAGGAATATGCTTTAGGGACTTATGGTGAAGGAAGAATAGATGGAATTAACTCTCTTTTTGAAGAAAAATCCATGAAACTGCAGGAGCGAAGAATACTCCGGAACTGTGGGCTGATTGATCCTACTAATATTGGCCATTACCTGGCTAAAGGAGGATATTCTGGTTTCATGAGGGCTTTAGCGATGAATTCTGCTGAAATAATCAGTGAAATGAAAAAAGCGGGTGTTCGTGGTCGAGGCGGAGCAGGATTCCCTACTTGGATGAAATGGCAGTTCTGCATAGATTCCAACCAAGAAACAAATTATCTGATTTGTAATGCTGATGAAGGGGATCCGGGGGCGTTCATGAATCGTTCGCTTCTAGAGAGTGATCCTCACTCTGTTCTTGAAGGAATACTAATTGCAGCTAAAACTATCCATGCTGAAAAGGCATATATCTACTGCAGAGCCGAATATCCTCTTGCATTAGAAAGGCTAGAAATAGCAATAGCTCAGATGGAAGAAAATGGATTATTAGGCGAAAATATTCAGGGGTCTGGATTCAACCTAGAAATTATCATAAAAGAGGGGGCTGGGGCATTTGTATGTGGGGAAGAAACAGCACTTATGGCTTCAATTGAAGGTGAAAGAGGAACTCCACGCACCAGGCCTCCGTTTCCAACTACAGAAGGACTTTTTGGCAAACCCACAGTTATAAATAATGTGGAAACCATGGCCAGTGCGGCTTTGATCCTTCAAAAAGGTGCTGAAACATATTCTGACGTGGGGACTAAAGAGAGTAAAGGAACCAAGACTTTCTCATTGGTGGGCCAAGTCAAAAACACAGGACTTATAGAAGTACCGCTGGGAACCACTTTAAAAGAAGTAATATTCGATATTGGTGGGGGTATTGTGGATGATGGGAATTTCAAGGCAGTACAAATTGGTGGCCCCTCTGGAGGTTGTGTCCCATTGCACCATATAGACACCCCTATTGATTATAGTTCACTTATTGGTGTAGGGGCTATGATGGGCTCTGGTGGCCTGGTGGTTATGGATGAAAAGACATGTATGGTGGAAGTAGCCAGATACTTTTTAGAATTCATACAGAGAGAATCCTGTGGAAAATGTGTTCCCTGCAGGTTGGGAACCAAGCAAATGCTCGATGTTTTAACAGACATAACTGAAGGAAAAGGCACAGAAGAAGACCTGGAAATATTACCTAATTTGGCTCAGGGAATAAAACAGGGTTCTCTTTGTGCTCTGGGACAGTCCTCACCGAATCCTGTTCTGACCACCACCCGTTTTTTCATGAATGAATATGAGTCTCATATTAAAAATAGGATATGCCCTGCCAAAGAATGTAAAGAATTTATTCAGTTTGCCATTGATCCCCAGTTATGTGATGGGTGTATGGTATGTCTTAAATCGTGCCCTGTGGGTGCTGTTAGCGGATCTAAAGATGAAGTGCATGAAATTGATTTGGACAAGTGTATTAAATGTGGTACATGCATGGATTTATGTAAAAAGAAAAAGAATGCGGTTGAAGTGGTTAATGCTTTATAATGTCCAATTTTTCGGGAATTTATATATTACGTAAATTCCTACAATCGCCATTAAAACGAAAAAAACTGCATTAAATATTATATTTTGCGTATAATTTGGGTCTGAAAGCTGTAAATAGGTTAAAAAGCTCATTAAAATTAAAACACTAGAAATTATTATACTATATGCGTTCCTATTTTCATATTTTTTATACATGAATAAACCACTAATTAAAAAAATAAGCCCTGCGGTTAGAAGGACCGTGTTTAATTGACCGCCCAGACCAAGGGCTATAAATAAAATCCCTAAAATTATCCATGAACTTTCTTTTTGCATTTCTTCACCCTTTTAATTAGTTTGATTAGTGGATTTTATTTGAACGAAATCACCATTGTCAACCCATACTCCATTAAAAGAATAAAATGGTCCGCTCCATGTAGAATTGAATTTTTCTCCATTATCAGATATTCTGATTAAATTCACAGTAACCTCTACTTGGTTATCTGAAACCTTGGTCAAATTCACAATAGTAATAGTGTCAATTATATATCCACTTGTGACTCCGCTCTGGTTAAATAGTGAGTTAAAATTTTTGAAATATGATTCTACTCCTTTTTTTACATTACCTTTTAATATCTGGTCCTGTGATATGGAAGAAGTATTATTTGTTATATTATCTGCAGTTTTATCGGTATTGTCTTCTGCAGGAATACCTAATCCCCATACCAATACAATTGCGAGGACAATAGTTATTATGATGGGTATTAATTTGTTAGTTTGAGGGTGGGTGAACCAGTCTTCAATGTGACTGACTCTTGAGTGGGAGGAACTATTTTTTTTCCCAAGATTTTGTGTTGGCTCTGGCCTTAAATAACCATTCACTAGGGCGGCAATACATCCTCCAACAGGGGCTAATATTATGAAAACAGGACCCACCCATATGGCGGAAATTAATCCAGATATTATTCCTATGAGTACTACCCCAAAAATTTCAGTTTCATTTGCTAAAAATACAGAAATTAATCCGGCTAAAACTGGCAAAATCCATAAAGCAGAATCTCCTATAATTAATTTAAGAATAATAGTCAAGATAAGACTAATCATAATCCCAATAACAATAGCCACCAAGTTAAATCTACTCAAAAAAATCCTCCCTATTAACATAATCACTATCCTTTTAATCTATATTCTATTTATGTTTAGTTGTTAGAATTAAATTGATAATGAAATATTGATATAAACTAAACACTATTCAAATTTTTAAATAACTCAGGTGATAAAATGGAAATTTTAACTCAACTTCTTCAACTGGAAGAAAAAGAGGTTATATTTAAATGGGGCGATGATGGCCGCGCATTAAAAGGAAAAATCAGTAAAATTCATAAAAAGTACATGGCTTTCACTGTTGAGTACTATGACCCTGAAGCAGAGGCGGGAGCAGGAATTCTCGCTAAATTTGATGATGTGGATCATATTAATGATCATGAAATTATCTTTAAGAAATAATTACATAAAAACATAAACTTGTTTATAGAAATAATATTCTGGTGATATTATGGAATTTGAAGATTGTATAAAATTTGCCAATGAAACTCCAGTATGTTATCTGGCCACTGTAGATGGGGATCAACCACGAGTTAGAGCTTTAGGTTTCTGGTTTGCAGATGAAACAGGGTTTTACTTTCAAATAGGGGATATCAAAGATATGTATGGGCAGATGCAAGCTAATCCAAAAGTAGAAGCATGCTTCTGGCAACCTGATGAACATACAGGGACCATGATGCGGGTTGCAGGTGAAGTAGAATTTGTGGATGATATATCGTTAAAGAAAAAAGTCTTGGAAGATAGACCGTTTCTTAAAGAATTTGGAATGACTTTTGACAGTCCTGGGCTGATTATTTTTAAAATACCTAAAGGACAGGCTTATTTCTGGACAATGGCTACTAATTTCCAGCCAAAAGAAATGATTAATTTTGGGGATTAATTTTTTTTCTGCTGGTTATATTCATCCCAATTTTTAAGATATTCTTCAATACTTAAAGAAACTTCATTTTCTACTATTTTTTTCTCAAGACTGCTTTTTCGAATTGAATCCCTTAAAGGACCATACATATTGGCTGCTTTAAGTTTAATGCCTCGCATTTTAAGTTCGCCATAAAGTTCTTCTAGCATCTCAATTCCCGAATAATCAATGAAAGCTGAAGATTCAAAATCCAGAATAAATAATTTAGTATCTTTGTATTTATGATCTACCAGGTCAATAAGAGTATCTTTAATATTTTCTGTATTTAGGAATATTTGGGAGCCATCTATTCTAACAATAAGCGTATGGGAAAATATTTCTCCTTCAAGATGACGTTGAATATCTAAAAATCGGTTAGTCCCGGGTATGCGCCCTAATATGGCTATGTGGGGGTTGTACATATTTTTAAGCAATCCCACAACTGACAGTATTACTCCTATGACAATTCCTTCCAGAGCTCCTAGAAAAAGGACTGAAAAAAGTGTCACTAATGCAATGATAAATTCTATCTTACTGAATCTATAGATAGAACGAAAATGAGGGATATCAACCAGCCCTTTAATAACATAAAGCACAATAGATGCCAGTATAACTTCGGGCAAGTTGTAAAAAACTCCCGTAAAAAATAAAAGCACTAAAATAATTATTAAGGCAGATACTCCTCCAGATAATTGGGTTTTAGCGCCGTTATCATCATTGACAGCAGTACGAGATAATGTTCCACCGATAGGCAAGCCTTGGAAAATACCCACCATTAAATTAGAGGCCCCGAAAGCCAGTAGTTCTTGATTGCTATTGAGTTTATATTGGTATTTAGCGGCATATTCTGCGGCAAATAAGTAACCTTCAATGTAACTGACTAAGAATACAGTGACCGCCAGTGTTATCAGTATATTTAAATCTATTAAGTTGGGGTCGGGTATAATAGGCGCCGGCAAACCCTGAGGTATGGTGCCAACCACTTCAACGCCAAATGCAGATAAATTGGTAATTGTAAGAACTATTATTGAGCCAATAACTAAAAAAAGAGTATGTGGTAGTTTTGGGTACTTTTTATGGCCGATATATAGTAAAATAATGCCAGATATCCCAATAATCAGAGTATAAATGTTTGTTTGATCCAGATGCAGAATAAGATAATAAATTCGTTCAAAAAAAGTTCCGGATCCTCCTGTTATTCCAAATAGTTTTGGAAGTTGACCTGCAGCAATTAATAAAGCTATACCTGCTAAAAAACCAGTTAAAACTGTTTTGGAAATGAATTTAACAATAAAACCCAAACGCAGAGTCCAGGAAATCAAACCCAACAACCCGGTGGCCACAGCAATAAGTGAAACCATCATCATGTACTGGCTGGCATTGGGTATGGCCAAAGAACCCAGCGTGGACCCTACTAATATGGATATGGTGGATGTGGGACCAATGGATAGTTGTCGGGATGAACCAAAAATCATGTAAACTAATAATGCCACCATGGCAGCATACAAACCTATTTCTGGAGGTACATTGGCAAGAGAAACATAAGCCATAACCTCTGGTATGGTAAAAGCTCCTACAGTGATTCCGGCTATGATATCTGACCTTAACCACTCTTTATTGTAAGATTTAGCCCATTGTGTTATGGGAATGTATTTGGAGATGTTTTTCATAATCATCGGGGATTATTTATAATCTCAGAATTTATTTCAAACTTTAACTTTATTTATTTTTTTATAGTTCTTAATAACTTAACTAACTTTTGAATTATAATTCTAGGGCATATTCCTCTTTAAATTATTCTGTAAACAAAATTAAAAATAAAATTTTTGTTTTATAAATTTGTAACTGTATTTAAAATGAAATTATAAGCTCGGAGATAAAACAGTTTTTGAAAAAAAGAAAAATGGGATATGTTTTTGATTATCCCCTTGTTAATTGTTATTCTTTTTCCAGATATGATGATGATACTAACCATTTGCGCGAGGCCATATGTGGTAAATTAAAATTTGAAGACCAATGGATGCAGCTATTAATTTATAAGAATGGGATATGATCTATTTTTTGAAATTTAATGCTTAAACGTTTATTTAATTAACGCGTCATAAAACTCTAAACTTTTAAAAAAACATGTTAGTTAATGGGAGTATAATTAATTATAATATCCATAATAAAGTTAATAAATTAAAAAACATAAAATATTGTTAATATTGGCGAGGTATGTGCTTTGAGGTTAAGAATGAAAGATTCATCATCTTTAATTAAATTCAGATCAATGGTATTGATATTAATTGGGGCTTTAATTGTTCTCTTCATTATCCCTATTTCCTTATGGAATACCTACTTATTTTCAACTTATATGGATCTCCTAACTCCAATAGTTAGTTTTTTTGCAGCAGGTTTGCTAATTTACACCGCAGCATGCTCATACATGGCTAAAAATGGAGCATTTAGGGCATGGATAGTATTATTTCTGGCTATGTTTTTATATTCATTCGCCAGTCTTTTTTATTTTGTTTTAGATAGTTTTAATTCATTTTCGTTATTCAATATTTCTGACATGATATATATGGCTGCTTATCCATTATTACTGATAGGATTATTTCTTTTAATGAACAAACCATTTAAAATCAAATATAAAGATTTTTTAGATGTTGTAATTGTGATGGTATCTATATTCTTTATAGTATGGTTTTATTTGATATGGCCCACCGTGGGGCCCAGCCAACCAAACACAATATCTGACTTATTATCCATATCTTATCTCTTCTTAGACCTGGTAGTGCTACTGGCAGTATTACTGTTAGCATTTAATGAGAACAGGAAAATACGTGATTTCTCAGTGGCCTTGTTTTCCCTGGGAATGTTCCTTCAGATATTGGGGGATATGATATATGCGTATAATGCAGTTAATCCAGTTTTAGCTTATAACTGGTTATTTACAATGTTTTATACTGCAAATTCGTTTTTAATAATAGGGGCAATCGCCGGTTACCTAAATAATATTGACACGGATCTAAGTTTAATATACTCTTACAAGGAAAAAACACTTCAAAATTACTTGTTTTCATATTTACCGTTAATATTGGTGCTTTTTACTTACAGTCTATTAATTATCACTACACCAAGCCCGGCTTTGATCTGGGGTGTGGGTGTGGTAGTATCTTTAGTAATTTTGAGGCAAATAATTTATTTAAATGAGATAAAAAATGCTCAAAAAGTTCTAAAAATGAATAAAGAATTAATATCTGAAAAAAAAGAACAGTTAAGTTTTATTACATCAAATACTGTGGATTTAATAACAGAATTAGATAATAAAGGAATTTTGAAGTATGTAAGTCCTTCTTCTGCTCATGTTTTAGGCTACCTCCCTGAATATATGGTTGGAAAATCAATTTATATTTTCATTCATCCTGATGACGAACAGAGAATGCGTGACCTTGTTAAAGAATCGCTGGAGTCGTTGGTTGATATGAAATTACAATATCGGGCCAAAAATGCTCGGGAAAAGTATATTTGGATGGAATCAGTTGGAAAACCTTTTTTTGAAAATAATAATCTTAAAGGATTTATTTATAGTAGTAGGGATATCACTGAACGTAAAAATTCTGAAGAATTTGTTAAAAAGTCTTTAAATGAAAAAGAGGCCTTGCTTAAAGAGATTCATCATAGGGTAAATAATAATTTACAGATAATTATAAGCCTTTTGAATTTACAGTCTCGAAATGTAGTTGATAAAAAGGATGCTGAATTATTTTTTGAAAGCCAGAATAGGGTTAAATCCATGGCTATGATATATGAAAAACTCTACCAATCAGATGATTTAAATTATATAAATTTTTCTGATTACTTAAAAACTTTAATTAATCATTTGATGTATACTTATTCTCAAAATTTATACCGGGTTAATCTGGAGTTAGATATTGACGAAATAAACCTGAATATTGAAACATCTGTCCCTTGCGGCTTAATAATAAATGAACTGGTTTCAAACTCATTAAAACACGCTTTTCCATTTGGAAGAAAGGGAAAAATAACAGTTGAAATGCACAACGAAAATGAAGAATATGTTCTATTGATAGGTGATAATGGGGTTGGGTTTTCTATGGATTTAGAAATAAACCACACTAATCTGGGGTTAAGCTTAGTTTATTCTTTAATTGATCAATTAGATGCTACAATTGAACGTTTAGATGGAAAAGGAACATTTTATAAGATTAAATTCATGGAATTGAAATATGAGGGGAGAATATAATTTACTTTTAGAAAAACTCTTAATCGGAAATATAATGAAAAAATTATTATCTATGAAATGGAATATTAATATGGTGGGAGTCAATTATGAATAAAATTAGTCTGTGGAAAATCATATTTGTTTTGTTATTTGTGACTACATCCGCAATTAGTTTCTATGATTCTATCCTATCTTATGACCCTTTTAAAGTATTCATGGGCACAGTATTTTTACTGTTCTTGATTTACCAAATATTCAGCTTCAGAGAAAATTTCAATAAAATATTTTATTTTCTCATGATAAGTGGGATATTTGCTCTTTGTTTAATAATCTTCTATAACTATTGGTATGCAGTATATGGATTATACAGTCCATTTTTCTTAAGCCAGATAATTTTAGTATTCATAATAAGTTTGGGGGTGGGGGGAATTTACTGGGAGGATAGGCCCAAGAAAAAGAGGTTGTGATTTGCCTAAATTCAGTTGAGCCATATAATAAATATTAAAATTTATCAACAGCCGTCATAAAAGGGCTCTCTATTCTCAATGGCATCAATAAAGATCCTTTTTAACTCTTCTGGAGTCTCACCAGAACGAATTGCTCCAATAATATCCACTAAATTATCATTTCTAAGTAAGCATGGTTTTATTTTGCCATCTGGCGTAATCCGTAATCTGGTACAGTTTTTACAGAACTCTGTATTGTCCATGGGTTTTACAATCTCTATTTCTCCATCATCCACGAAATATTTCTTTCTATCTTGCATGAATGCTCTGGTTTTAACTTTATCGGATATTTCAGCAAGTTCTTCTTCCAAATCATCCATTTCATAGTGGTACTGGTCAATGAACTCAGTATCTGGACAACTTTCAGTTTTAAGTAGTTCTATAAGTTGTAGTACTGCACCATTTTTTTTACAAAACTGGAACATATCCCATATTTCATCATGATTAAGGTCCTTCATGACCACCATGTTTACCTTAACTGGGTTCATTCCAGCTTTAGCCGCGGCCTGAATTCCTTTTTTAGTATGTTCCAAATAGTCTTTGCTAGTGATAAATTGATATGTTTCTGGATTTAAGGTATCCAGACTCACATTAACTCTATTTAATCCTACTTTAACCAATTCATCGGCGTATCGTTCTAAAAGAGTTCCGTTGGTAGTTATGGAAACGTCTCTAAAACCAAGTGTGGATATTTTCTCAACGATTTCTACAATATCTGGCCTTATTAGTGGTTCGCCACCAGATAACCTGATTTTTTCAATACCAATATCTCGAGCTATTTTGGCTATTTGAAAAATCTCATCAGGAGTCATTTCGTAGTCCTGTGGTAAAATACCGTCGTGATGACAGTATAAGCATTTTACATTGCAGCGGCCAGTTATGGATATTCTGAGAGAAATTACTGGTCTTTTAAATGGGTCTTTGATTTTATTTTCGAGTTCCATTTTAGATCAACAGCTAAATTTTTAAGAAACGTTAGGTTATTATTGTTTTTAATATAAAATCAGTTAAACACATATTTACTTTGTGTGTTTATAACAGTAGTTTTAGTATTTTTATTTGCACTATCTTTTACTATAAAAATTAATGGGATTTGTCAATAAGCTAAAATAAAAAAAAGTATTAAAGATTAAAATTATTTCTTTTTACTTTGAATCAAAAGCTGTATATTGTCTAAATTCTCAGCTCCGAATTCTTCAGTTTTTAAAGAATCAACCATGCCTTTAACACCACTTTCTAGAAATGCCCGGACAAAGTCGTTTAAAGGTATTATTTTACCATCCACACCGAGTACTATTTCATCTGCTTCCTGTGGAGATTCGCCTGCTTCTCCTCGAGTCAAGGCACTAGTCATTTCTCCTATACTTTTAAAGCCATATTTTTTATAATCTAGATTCTGGTGAATACCAAAACTTCGTTCTTCAATTAAATCCACCAGATTACAAATATCGTCCTCTGTTAAATTAAAAGAATCCACCTGTTTTATGGTGTAATCGTCCTTAAAATCAGAAGTTGAGATATTGGCGTAAGGGTACTGTTTGTAACCTTCCACTACTACATAGTCCGGGTTTTTAATGGATTTCATGATAAATAAAAGATTATCTAAGTCCATTTCATCATCTAAAATCATAAAAGAGTTTGCCCCAGAACCCACCACCATTTCTGAACCAGCCTGTGCATGTTTCCATGTATCTTTTCCGGCTGTATCTACTTCCATGGGGTGGTGACTGTGTTTAATAGATCCTACTTTGTATTCTCTGTCAACCAGCTCTTCAATAATCCGAATACTTAAAGAGGTTTTTCCAGTATTTTTACTACCTACTATGGCTATTATTTTCATATTTTCACCTTAAGATAAACTTTAGTTTATTTCACAGAAGTAAGTTGTATGAATTGTTGTTTATCACTTTCTGAGAAAAATGAATAAAATTAATGAATTATCAATGGATAAATTATACTAGAAATTTTATATATAGATAATATATATTCATATTAATAACTAAAATTTTGCAAAATACAACTTTTCATTTAAACTAATTTAAAATCGTATTTTATAAATTAAACTCATTAATTAATGATATTCTACTAAAAAATATTTAAACAAAGTAGCTAACTTAATCAAGGAATTAAAAACTATAAGGGAACAATATGATGGGTAAAGTATCTTTTTGCATTGATGGGCTGGAAGTGGAAGCCAGAGAAGGTAGCACTGTGCTTCAAGCAGCTTTGGAAAATAATATATACATTCCAAACCTCTGTTACCATCCTCTAGTAAACTCCAGAGGGGCCTGTAGGATGTGTTTGGTGGAATCAGGAGAGGGAAGGTTGATTACTTCTTGTGAAACCATTATACATCCGGATCTTAAGGTTTTCACAGAAACTGAACAAGTAAAAAAAGCAAGGGAATGGTCCGCTAAACTATTAATCAATTACCATGAAGTTGATTGTTTAACTTGTGCCCAAGATGGGGACTGTAAACTGCAGGAAATTTCCTCATTTTTAGGTATGGAAAAGGAGGAAATATGTGCTCTCCGTCCTTCTCCTACAGAAATACCTCATGATGAATCCAATCCATTCTTTAAAAGAAACTTAAATAAGTGTATACTTTGCGGAATCTGTGTAAGGATATGTAGTGAAGTTGTAGGGGCAAGTGCAATAGATTTTAGCTTTAGAGGGTTTGAAACCAAGATATCTACATTTGGAGATGGTGAACTTAAAGATTCCAGTTGTGTATCCTGCGGGGAATGTGTACAAGCATGCCCAGTCGGAGCACTTCTTCCAAAAAGATCAGAAAAACCAGCCCGAGAAGTAAAAACTACCTGTCCTTATTGTGGAGTAGGATGTACATTATATCTAGGTATTCGTGGAGATCAAGTGATATCGGTAAGGGCTGATGAGGACAACCATGTAAATAAAGGAAATTTATGTGTTAAGGGTCGATATGGATTTAATTTTATAAATAGTGGGGATAGATTAACCAAACCCCTAGTGAAAAAAGAAAGTGGTTTAAATGGTACTGAAAGCCAGTATGATGGTTTTATAGAAGTTGAATGGGGCGATGCACTGAAATATATTGCAAATAATCTCTTTAATTACAAAGGAGATTCATTTGGTGCTATAGCCTCGGGTAGATGTACTAATGAAGATAATTACGTCCTTCAAAAATTCACAAGGGCAGTTATGGGTACTAATAATGTAGATAACTGTGCTCGGTCTTGTCATGCCCCCTCTGTAGCGGCTTTAGCTGAAACATTGGGTAGCGGGTCCATGACTAATTCCACAGACCAGATAATTGATTGTAAATGCATGTTTATCATTGGAACCAACCCTACTGATACTTATCCTGTGGTAGGTATGCGTATGGTGCAAGCAGTTGAAAATGGTTCCAAACTGATTGTAGCTGATCCTCGTGAAATTGAACTATCTAAAAAAGCAGATATATTCTTAAAAATCAATCCAGGATCTGATGTAGCGTTAGTAATGGGAATGGCCCGATATATATTGGAAGAAAACTTACATGACACAGAATACATTGAAAATCGATGTGAAAACTTTGAAGAATTTAAACAATCATTAGATGCTTTTGATCTGCAAACTGTAGAAGAAATCACTGGGGTTGAAAAAGAACTGATTATGCAAGCTGCTAAATTATATGCTGAAAGTGAACCTGCAGCCATATTTTACTCTTTAGGAATCACTGAACACTCACATGGAACAGATAATGTATTTGCTCTAAGTAACCTGGCATTAATAACTGGAAATATTGGTAAACCTTCTGCAGGTCTTAACCCCCTCCGTGGACAAAATAATGTCCAAGGTGTATGTGATATGGGTTGTCTGCCAGATACCTATCCTGGTTATCAGAAAGTTCATGAAAAAGAAAACCATGTTAAATTTGAAAAAGCTTGGAACAGTAAATTATCAGAAGAACCTGGTTTAAAAATGCCGTTTATGATTGGAGCATATGATAAAAAGCAGGTAAAAGCTCTTTATGTGTTAGGAGAAAATCCAGCACTCAGTGAACCGGATATTACTAACATAAAGAAATCTTTGGATAGAATGGATTTTTTAATTGTCCAGGATATGTTCATGACTGAAACCGGTAAAATGGCAGATGTGGTGCTGCCTGGATGTTCATATGCAGAAAAAGACGGTACATACACTAATCAGGAACGTCGTTTCCAGAGAATACGTAGATCCATACATCCTAAGGGAGAATCATTGCCGGATTGGTTGATAACATCTAAAATTGCTCAAGAAATGGGAGAAAGTGGTTTTGAATTTAAAACCGCACTTGATGTAAATAATGAGATGGCTGACCTTTCACCATTATTCAGCGGAATTAGATATGGACGTATGGAAGAAGAAGGATTGCAGTGGCCATGCAGGTCTGAAAAAGACCCTGGGACTCGTGTAATGCATGTTGATGATTTTTCAACTCCTAATGGTAAAGCAAAGTTCAAACCATTACAGTACCGGCCGCCTGCTGAGACTGCAGATGAAGAATATCCTTTCATACTAAGCACAGGACGTAGTATTTATCACTACCATACTAGTACTATGACTGGAGCAACTGATGGGCTTCGAGAATTATATGGTAAAGATAATGTGGATATGAATCCTCAGGATGCTGAAAAATTAGATATTGATGATATGGAATTGGTAAAGGTTTCATCCAGACGAGGAGAAATTCGAGCCAATGTGAGAATCACTGATCAAGTACCTGAAGGAGTGGTTTTTATGACTTTCCATTTTGACAGTGAACCTACAAATATTTTAACCAGCCCTGCAATGGATCCATTATCTCACACCCCTGAATTTAAGGTATGTGCTGTAAAAGTGGAAAAAGAATAAAATCATTTTTTTATAAACTAAATTCTTTTTTTATTAATTTTTGATTACTAATCCTTTTCCTGCAACTGTAATGTTCTTCAAGCTAGGGATTTCATTATTATAGTCATTGGACTCCCAAAAACCTATTTTATTTTCACTCATAATTCACAATACCCGTGACCCATTTAACACTTTTGCTGAAATATAATTTGGGTACTACAAGACGCACAGGACCACCATGATCTTTTGTTAAACATAACCATTGTACTTAGTGGCATAAAATAACATCTTCGGCCATTTCAATGTTTCGTCTTGTCCTGAGGTTTTTTGATTTTTTTGCATTTATGGACTTATTATGATATTGGGATCTTTAATATTTCTTTATTGCACTTTCATCTAGTTGTTTGCTTTATTTTTATTCAAAAAACATAGATATTATTTATTTAGTATTGGGCTTATTATTTTTAGATTTTTTTAAATTAATGCTGAGTGTACTTACTACATATTTCTATAATTTGCGATTTTTTTAGTGAGATAAACTGCCCTTTTTTTGTTGTATTTCTGGCCTTGCAGAAGACCCCTATTTTCAACTTCTAAAGTGTAAAAAAATCGTTTTAAATAAGTAGCGTGGGGGCATGTATTCTAAAATAATACTGTATTTTTATTTTAAATTAAATTTTAGTCAATTTTTACAGTTATAATAGCTTTTAAATATCTAAAAACCTGATTTAATCACACCAAATGTGTGTGATAAAAACACACTAATATATAAAACTTTCGTCTTGATATCGTGTAGCAAGCTATTTATTAAATAGTAATGTAAGTGTAATTAATACACATGGTGAAGCAATGCCCAAACATATCGTTTCTGGATTAAAGTACTTGACTGCTGTTGAGTTAAGAAAAAGAGGATTATGTCAGCGAGAAATCGCACAAGAGCTTGAAATGGATAGGTCTACTGTTTCTCACTATTTGAACGGTAGGAACTTATCCTGGAACTCTATAGAGATAGCTCAAGTAATAACTGAACTATGTCCACGAGATTTTCTACTTTTAACTAATTCCTTGGTCAAAGACACTGAAAAAACCAGAACTATTGTTAATATATGTCAGACTACTCATTATCAAGCAGTAGTCAAAGAGACATGTATAGGGTGTGGAATGTGTGTAGATTTGTGTTTGATGAAAGCCGTAATTTTGGATGATCTGAAGGCACAAATAGACTCCAATTGGTGCTGTGGATGCCTAATATGTATGGAAAGGTGCCCCACTAAGTCTATAGAAATTTTGGAGGTAAATAATGATCGCAAACACGAAAGAAGTCCTGGATAAAGACTTTGATATAAAAAGATCTGCTGAAGAGGAGAGAAAACTGTCTTTCAAAGACCACATTTGTATTGGATGTGGGATCTGTGAACAGGCCTGTCCTGTAGAAGCTATTGAACTGGGCGATATTGGTGCCATTGTGCGAACCGATGCAGAATTACCAAAAATATGCGTTGATGAAGATAAGTGTGTTTTATGTGGTATGTGTAGTATTGGTTGCCCTGTAGATGCTTTGGAATTTACTATTGATGGAACTTCCATTAAAGAAATGGATGTATACCCACATTATATTTCCTCTGCTGAAATCGACGATGACACGTGTATATACTGTCAAGCATGTGAAGTGGCATGTCCTCGTGAAGCCATAACTGTGGCCAGAGAATTACCTGAGCGAGCAAAACTTGTATCTGGTGAAATAGAAATTGACAAAGATACATGTGTATATTGTGGTATATGTGAAGAAATGTGTCCGGCGGAAGCAATAGCTGTGAATAGGGACCCAGAAAACCATGACATTGTTGTAGACAAAGATGCATGTGTTTACTGTCTGATTTGTAAAAAAGCATGTCCTACTAATGCCATAATGGCTGCATGTAGATCTTGTTCCTATGGGGAATATGATATTGATCCTGCAGATGCTGTTACCACTGGTAGTGCATTCATTGATGATGAATTATGTGTAAGATGTGGATGGTGTGAAGAAGTTTGTCCAGTAGATGCTGCAAAAGTCAAGAAAGCTTTCAAAGGAGAGCTCGCAATTGACGAGGATAAATGTACAACTTGCGGAGCATGTGTGGATATTTGTCCATGTGATGTCCTATCCTTCCCTACTGATTCTGCACCGGGGGAGCGAACGGGTAAAGTAGCTAAAGATGAAGAGTTCTGTATTTACTGTGGTGCCTGTGGTAATGTATGCCCAGTTGATGCTATAGAAGTTAAGAGAACTGATATAGACTACACTCCAACTAAATCCAAATCATGGAAAAGCAAGATTGAATCACTAAAGACATTATAAATTAGTTTGGTGATATTGATGGAATTAAAAGTAAACCAAGATAACTGTCTAGGATGCGGCGTATGCGTTGTAGCATGCCCAGTAAATGTATCCATTAGCCCTGAAGTAGAAGGTGGGCACGGACCTAAGACTGAAGAAGTAATCATGATGGTTGAAAACGGAGTAATTAAACTTTTCAGCGATGATAAATGTACCAAATGTGGTACCTGTCAAGTATTCTGTCCTACAGATGCTATATGGCTGGAATGAGGTGTTAAATATGACTTATGTTGATAAACCTGCCGTTCCTCGTGTTGTAAAATTCGATGAACCTACTGCAACTAAAAGAGATAAGTTAGATGTGATGCTGAACACCGGTTCTGACATCTACCAAGGAGCCTGTAAGAAAAGAGGATCCACCCTAAAGGATGAATACCGGAAAGTATCTGGTGTAGCTTACATGGATCCTAAAGACATGGCTAAGTTAGGAGTAAACAACTGGGACAGTGTCTTAGTAACTTCTGACTGGGGAGAAGTTGTAGTATCTGCTGTTCACTCTAGAGATGCTCCTCATGAAGGAACCATTTTCATACCAAAAGGTCCATGGGCCAATGTAGTGGTTAGTGCCGATACTTACTGTTGCTGTGACCCTACATACAAAGGAATCATGTGTACAGTTGAAAGATCTGATAAAGAAGTTTTATTAATGGCTGATTTAATGAGATCAGTCTATAAAAAGTATGTAGATGATGATGATGATGAAGGCATTGAAAAGCTGGAATCATTAGGTGAAATGCCAGTCTACAAAAAACTTTAATTAGGAGGAATTAAAGTGGCATACGAAGAGCCCATAACAGACTACGATCACATCGTAGAAAACTGTACTTGCGCATTTTGCGGATGTAACTGTGACGATTTAGAATTCTTAGTTAAAGATAATCACATTGTCGGAGTAAGACACGCCTGTAGATTAGGTGCTAGTAAAGTCATGGAAGACATGGATCAAAGATTAATGGTCCCTATGATAAGAGGCGAAGATGGTGAATTGGAAGAAGTTGACTGGGATACTGCATTAAATAAAGCTGCAGAATTAATTGCTGGAGCTGTAAGGCCAGTATTTTATGGATGGTCCGAGACATCCATTGAAACCATGAAAGAAGGTATTGCACTCGGTGAGGAAGTGGGCGCAGTATTGGATAATCAAGCAACCATCTGCCACGGCCCTTCCCTACAAGCTGTACAAAATGCAGGATACCCTGTATTGACATTAGGGGAAGCTAAAAACCGAGCAGACATGATTGTGTATACTGGTAGTAACGCTATGAACTCTCATCCTCGACATATGGCTCGATACTCCACATTCCCTCGAGGATACTTCCGACAAAGAGGAAGATTCGACAGAACCGTGGTTACTATGGATCCTAAATATTCAGATACTGCAAAAATGTCTGATATTTGGGTAGGATTCGAACAAAATGGTGATTACGAATTTTATAACGCTATTCGAGCTGTACTAAAAGGAAAAGAACTTAAACAAGATGTTATTTCGGGTATTCCTAAAGAAGATGTTTATGAATTAGTGGAAGCAATGAAAAACACCCAGTTTGGTGTTGTTTTCTTCGGTCTTGGATTGACTCATACTTTATCCAAACAAAGAAACATTGATATTGCAATTAACATGGTGCAGGACCTGAACAAGTTTACCAAATGGGTACTAATGCCTATGAGGGGCCACTTCAATGTAAATGGATTCAACATCTTCATGTCCTATGAAATGGGATTCCCATTCGGTGTGGACTTTGCACGAGGATACCCACGATACATGATGGGAGAAACTAACACCATTGATCTCTTAACCAGAAAAGAATGTGATGTATTTATGGTTATTGCTGCAGACCCTGGTGCCCACTTCCCAAGTGGAGCTAATAAACACTTGGCGGAAATTCCGGTTATTCAAATCGATATTCACTGGGGACCATCTACTGAAATAGCTGACGTAGTACTCCCTGGCTCATTTGTAGGTGTAGAAGTTGGCGGTACTAGTTACCGTATGGATGGTGTTCCAATATTCATGAAGAAGGCTATCGATAAACCTGAAACCTGCCGAGATGATGAGTGGATTGTCAGAGAACTCAAAGAAAGAGTAGCGAAAATCAAGCAGGCACAAGTGGCCAGTAAATAAGGTGATCTCATGGAATACATACTTAAAAACGGTATTGTTTACGACCCTGCCAACAATATAAATGGCGAAAAGAAGGACGTAATGTTCAAGGATGGAAAAATCGTGGACAACGTCTCTTCTGATGCAAAAGTCTTAGACGTAACTGATAAAATTGTAATGCCTGCTGGTGTTGATCCTCACGCACACGTTGCTGGACCAAAACTGGTTGTAGGCAGATTATACAGACCTGAAGACTCCCGAAAAGGAGTAACTGCAAAAACTAATGTAGTTAGATCCGAAACAGGATTCTCCATACCGAACTGTGCAGCTACTGGATATAGATACTCTCGATTAGGGTACGGCACTGTCTGTGAAGCAGCAATGCCTCCACTAGAAGCAAAGCACACCCACGAAGAAATCTTAGCCATTCCTAACATCGACATCCCACCATTACCTCTATTTGGTAACAACTGGTTTGTATTGCAATTAGCTAAAGATGGTCGAATTGATGAACTGGCTGCATTCATTTCATTATGGTTAAAAATATCCAAAGGATACGGTGTAAAAATAGTAAACCCTTGTGGAAGTGAAGCATGGGGATGGGGTATGAATGTGCATGGATACGATGACTCTGCACCGCACTGGGACGTAACTTCTAGAGAGGTAGTAATGGCATTAGCTAAAGCTAATGAGCAATTAGGACTACCTCACTCTATACACATACACCCAAACGATCTGGGACACCCCGGAAACTTCCCAACCACAATTGAAACTTTGGATTCAGTTAAAGACATCCAGAAAAATAACCCTATCCGGGACCAAGTAATGCACTGTACTCATATCCAGTTCCATTCTTATGGTGGTACCAGTTGGAGAGACGCAGAATCTGGTGCAGAAGATGTAGCTAAATATATCAACCAGAACAAGCACGTTACTTGTGACGTAGGTCAAGTAACCTTAGACGAGACTACTACCATGACTGCTGACGCACCAATGGAATATGATCTCTTTAAACTCTCTGGATTAAAATGGGCTAACAAAGACATTGAATGTGAAACTGCAGCGGGAATTATTCCAGTTATTTACTCTGGTAAAAGCCCAGTCAACTCATTGCAATGGGCTATTGGTCTTGAATTATTCCTCATGATTGACAACCCATGGCAAGTAGCTTTAACCACAGACCATCCAAACGCAGGCCCATTTATCAGATATCCTCGAATCATCTCATGGTTGATGAGCAATGAACGCCGAATGGAAATGATTGAAAATAAAGAAGTGCACAATTGGGTAGAACGAAGAACTGCTCTAGCCACTATTGATCGGGAATATGACTGGAATGACATAGCTGTAATTTCTCGTGCTGGACCTGCAAGGATTCACGGATTCGAAGACAGAGGAGCTTTAACTGCAGGAATGAACGCGGATATAGCGGTTTATGACATTAATCCAAACGATTTCGACCCATCCAAGAACGCCGCTGGTGTGGAAAAAGCATTCGGAAATGCTCTTTACACCATTAAAGATGGGCAGGTTATGGTTAAAGATGGAGAAGTTGTAAGTGTAAAACCAAGTGGGACCATCTGGACCAATGTGGTTGGTTACGAAGACAAAGAACAGAAGATACTTGATGAAATAATGCCATTCTTCAATAAGTATTACACTGTTAAGTTCGAAAACTACAAAGTACACGACCATTACTTACACAACCCAATTGAAGTAAAGGTCCAAGCAGGTAAATAGGGGTGTTAAGTGTGAAGACAATAACTTTTAACCAAAAGCAAGCTTCAACCATAGCACTGGAAATGGAAGAAGTAATCCCTGATGAAATTTACACCTGGGAAAAAGCAGATTTCGAAAAATACGAAGTTCCTATTGGAAACTCCCGATTCCCGCTAACCGATTACTTTGACATAGAAGTAGAAGGTGATGCTGAATCTCCTGATGAAGTAAAAATGATCTTCAACGGAGACCTAGGACGTTTAAAATACATCGGTTGTAAAATGAGTGGAGGAGAAATCATTGCCAATGGTAATGTAGACCTTCACTGTGGCGCTGAAATGAGTGGGGGATATATCCTAGTAAATGGAGATGCTCAAGCTCATGCTGGGCGTGAAATGACTGGTGGATTTTTAGAAATCAAAGGAAATACCAAAGAATTCTGTGGGGCTTCTTACATTGGTGATTGGAGAGGAATGACTGGTGGAAAAATATTAGTCCATGGAAACGGTGGAAAACAATTAGGTGAATGTTTAACTGGTGGGGAAATCCATGTCAAAGGCAACTGTGATATTCTCGCTGGTATTCATATGACCAAAGGTTTAATCCAAATTGACGGTGACGTCAATCGATGGCCTGGAGGACAAATGAAAAACGGTAACATAGTCATCAATGGAAGACTAGGGAAATTACTGGAAGGATTTGTCCAGGATGGAATCGTAAAAGATCCAGAAATTGATGGCAAGGTCTTCAGTGGTAAATACATTAAATACACTGGTGATATAGCCCTCAATGGGAAAGGTGGATTATACTTATACGCTGAGAAAAACAGAGATAAACTCTGATTTTTCTTATTTTTAATTCCACCTTTATTTTTTTATTTTTTAAGGACATTTATTACAAAAAATAAATAATTAATTTTTATTTCAAAATAGTGATATCATGGAAGAAGAAATAACCTTAAGTTTCGATGAAACTGTGAATTATGTAAAAAATAATGTAAAACATTACGATGTTTTAGAAATATCTTACAATCGTGTGTTTGCCCCAGGTGAAGTTTTAGGGATAGATACAGGGTGTGGGGAATTAGATGAATGTTTAATTATAAAAATGCAACTCAATGGAGAAACACTTAATCAAGTGGTGGATATTGATCTTCATGAAATCAAAGGTGATTTATTGGAAATGCGCCATGTAAATGAAGAAAAAACTACTATCATTGTAGTCGATGATTAACTTTTTATTTTCCATTTCTCCTTTTAATCCTCAAGTTTATAACAACATTTATTAATTCTCTGGGATAGAGTTAATGCTATTAAAATTTATATTCATAGGAGGGATTTTATGGAGGAAGAAGTAATTAAAGTGGACTGTGATGAGGCCATTGGATATGTTAAAGAAAATGTAAATGTCTTTGACGAAGTTGAACTTTCATACAATAGAATTTTCACTGCGGGTGAAGTATTAAATGTTGATACTTCTAAATATTATGGGGAACATGGTGTTAAAATCATGGTTAGTATTCAAGGGGATACAGTTAGTTCGTCTGTTGAAATTGATCTAGTTGAACTAAAAGATGACCTTATTGAGATACGTCACATCCCTAAAAATTCTGATAAATCTGTGCTACTTTTAATTGAGCGATGTGAAATGGATGAAGAGTAAATCTTTTATAAAATTTCCTTAAATATCAAAAGCATTAAAAGAATCACATGAATCTATTATTTTAACATTTACAGATTTAAAACTAAGATAAATTTCTTTATCTTTTTTTATATTCAATATTTCTAATGAGCTAGGTGTTAGAATTCCTTTAAATATAATTCCGCATACATCCACTTCAATCCATGCTGTAGGACCTATCTCCATTATTTCTTTAACTATTCCTTTTATTTGATTTCTAATTGATGATTGAAATGTTTCATTGGAGAAAATAATATTTTCTGGCCTTATGGCTACTAAAATTTTATAATGGGTTTTTGAATCTTTGTAATCATGCAAATGTTCTTCATCAGCACTGTAAACTAATAAATCCGAATTTAATTTAATTGTAATTGATGAATGTTTTCTCTCAACTATTTGACCTTCAAATATATTGTGTACTCCTACAAAATGGGCCACAAAATTATGGGTTGGTTTTGAAAATACCTCCTTTACTCTACCCTGTTGTAGAATAATGCCGTCTTTCATCACTGCTACTCGCTCTGCTAAATTCCAGACATCATTAAAGTTATGGGTTACATGGATACACGTGGTTTTATACTTCTTAACTACGCGTTTAATTAAAGTTGTCAGGGATGATTGGGTCCTAACATCCAATGCAGAGAATGGTTCGTCCATGAGTAAAATTGAGGGTTCAACAACAAGTGCTCGAGCAAGTGCAGTTCTTTGAGATTCGCCCCCACTCAGGGTTTTAGGATTTCGATGAAGTAAATGATCAATTTTTAATGTTTTTGCAATAGATAACACTTTTTCTTTGACTAAATCAGGATCTTTGATATTTTTTTTAAGCCCGTATGCTATGTTTTCTTCTACATTCATATGCGGGAATAATATATGATCTTGGTAGACAATACTTATCCCTCTTTTTTCAGGATTAATATCAGTTATATCTTTTCCATCTAGTATTACTTGCCCTTTTAGAGGGTTGTAAAAACCAGCTATTGTTTCAAGTAAGACAGATTTTCCAGATCCAGTAGGGCCAATAAGCACGAAATAATCCTCTTTTTCAAGAGATAAATTGGCTTCTTTTAAATGGAATTCTCCTAAGTCCACACTTAAATCATTTACTTCTAAAAACATTTCATCACGTGATTATTATATTTTATATTTGATTTTCCTGTGCATATTTCTCCATAACAATAATGGCAATAAATGATATTATTACCAATAAGATCCCTGCAGTAATGGCCATGTCAACATCGCCGGTGGATAGATTCAGATAAAGTGCTATAGAAAGAGTTTCGGTTTTCATAAATATTCCTCCCCCTACAAACAATACTGATGCGAATGTACCAATGCAACGTGCTAATGATATAATTCCTGCAGCGAAAATACCATTTTTAGATAGGGGTAAAGTAACATTACCAAATGTTTCAAGTTCACTATATCCTAGGCTGCGTGATACGAACTCGTATCGTGGATTAACAAAACTAAATGTGGAGTAAAGCACTCTTACAGCATAAGGCAATGCTACAAAAAATTGCGCAACAACAACGCCTATTGGAGTAAATACTATGGATATGCCTAGTGCTTCAAAATAATCCCCTAACATATTACTCCCTAATAACATTAAAAGTGCAATGCCTATTACAATTTCTGGAAATGCAATAGGTAAGTCTAAAATACTTTTTACAAATGTTTTAAGTGGAAATTCATATCTACTAAGGGTATAAGCCATGGGGATGGCAAATATCATTACAAAAAATGCGGATATAATTGAAGTAACAAGCGTTAGTTTCAATGCATAAATCATTTCTGGAGAGAATAATGCTTGAAAAAAACCTTGGGGTGTGGGTATTAAAAATAAACTACCTATAGTAATGAAAAACAGGAATGTAAAAAAAAATGTAATGGAAATGAAAGTCAATTCAAGCTTGGACCGCATAGTATCACTGAATAATTTTGAAGCGTTATGTATCTGAAATCAGTAAGCTTGTATTTCACTCTTTCACATAATAAACTTTGGGTGCCCATTTAACTAATTGGCTCAAAACCCCATTTTTTCCATATGGCTTGCCCTTCAGGAGAAACCACGAATTCTTCAAATTTCTGAGCCAATGCCTTATTCTCAGTGAATGTGGTCACTGCTATAGGTACTGTACTAACTTTATTCTGACTTTCAGAGATATTTACTATCTCAATTTTACCTTTACTTTCTTCCCAAGTAGCCATATCTTCCCAAATTATAACAGCATCCACTTGTCCAGAAATCAGGTAGGTTAATAACTGGTTTACGGTAGTGGTTTTAACTACTACATTAGATTCTACAGTGCTGGTTAAGTTACTGGCATTGAGGATTTTTGCAGTTGTTTTACCAATAGCTGGTCCTTTTGCATCACCAATTCCTACTTTAATTCCAGAATTTGCTAAATCGTCTAATGAATTAATGTTTTTTGGGTTACCTTTAGCCACGGCAATGACTGGAATGTTTTTAGTTATATTTTGCACGGTATCATTTTCTATAAATTCACTGTTCATTGCGTCCTGCATATACTTGTAGTCCGCGGGCATAAACACATCTCCACTTTTGGTGGTTTGTAATGTTCCAAATAATTCTCCACTTCCTCCATACTTCATAATTACTTTGGAGTCTGGATATTTTTTATTAAATGCTGTTACTAATTCATTTCCTACTTTTGTAAATCCGGCTCCAGCTAAAACAGTTATTTCTCCACTAGTCGAAGAATTAGTGTTAAAAACACCACTAGTCACAGCTAAAACAGCTATTAATATTAAAGCCACAATTCCTATAATCGCTATATTCTTTGTTTCCAAAGTCTCACCTCATTCTAAGTTCTTTTCAATCATTTATCGACATGACTATATAAACATAACTTCTATTAATTTGCTAAAATAAGTAATTAAAAATGGTGAAAATTATCGATGTACAAAAATGATGAATTGGTAAGTTAAAAAAAGAATATTATTCAGAAAAAAAGTCCGGTTAATTTAATATTTTTCCCAACTGTTTTTTCCATGATCTAGATTTTAAATTTTCCAATTTCATGTTTTTTCGCGTGATATGAATTGTATTTTGAGGACATGTTTGAGTACAAGCTCCACAAAGAACACAGACTTTTGGGTTTATTTCAATCTTCCCATCAACTAATTTAATTGCATTACAGGGGCAGACATCCTGACATGCGTGGCATGTTTCACCTTTACAGTCTTCAGATTCTTCTTTAACTATCTCTCCTTCAAATGGTTTGCTCACATTAATGGCATCAACTGGACAAACTTCTTGACACCAACCGCAACTCACACAATTATTGAAATTTAAAACCGTAGTTCCAGTGGTCTGGTAATCTTCAGGATTTAGATCTACATCTCCATAAGAACAAAGCCTACAAACTGTTTTTATGGCATCTACAGGACAAGCTCTCTTACATACCAGACAATAAACACATTTGTCTAGGTTAACTTCAATACTTTCCTTCCTATGATCTCCTGTTTGGAGGGTGATGGCTTCTGCAGGACATAGTTCGCTACATATTCCACAGTGGATACATTCATTTTCATCTATTTCTATTTCTCCACTTACCAGTTTCTTCCGCTCTGGAAGTTCACGACTTACTGTGATTGCATCTTGAGGACAGATATTTTGACAAGCTTGACAATAGATACAATTCTCTTCATTTATTATGGTATCATGGGACCAGTAAGGATATTCTTTGATTTTGGAAGTACTTTCACCTCCAATCTTAAAATCCAAGGCTCCAAATGGACAAGATGATGCACATATTCCGCATAAAGCACACTTATCGGAATCAATATTAATATTGTCCATCTCTATTAATCCACGTGCTATGGGTAATACAGGCCCTAAATTAATTGCATGGGTGGGACATACATCTCTACATATTCCGCAGCCTACGCATTGATTGTTATCATGTTTCAGTTGACGATTTTGATCACCATTTCTTTTGATGTTTATCATTTTATCAGGCCTTGGTTATTGCTTTGTTAGGACAGCTAGTGATACATAAATCGCAGTTATCACATTTTTCATCTATTAAAACTAGCTCTCCATTTTCTTCGATTAATGCTCCTTTTTCGCATATTTTGATGCAGAGTCCTGCACCAGGACAGTTTTTGATTTTTCCACATTTTTCATTGTCAATAATCACTGGCATATTACCACCATAACGATATGAGTATGTTTACATATCGAGTCAAGCTCATTAATAAAGTTTTTCATAATTTTTCAAAATCAATCCTAAATGTATGAGATTTATAAAAACGAGGAAAATAATGACTAAAACATCTAATTTATAACGAATTAAAAAATATTTAAGATTTGTTGAACAATATTAATAATAGTGATAAAATGAAGATTAGTGCCCGAAATATAATAAAAGGAAAAGTAGCCAGTGTGGATGAAGGCAAAGTAGTGGCTAATGTGAAAGTTGCAGTTGAAAATCCTGAAATGTTAACTGCAGTAATTACAAAAGAATCAGTGAAAGACTTAGGACTCAAAGAAGGGGAAGAAGTGTTTTTAATTATTAAGTCTACCGAAGTCATGGTAGGGAAAAAATAATTAAATAATTTATTTTTTAACTAATATTTTAAATTTAATCTAAATTCCTTATTCTAACTCTAGTATCATAATAAGGAGTTCCATTTCCAACTTCACTAATCTGGTCATGAGTTAAAACATTCACACATTTATTGTGTTTCAACCAGCCACCTTTATATGTGAGCACATAGTCCTTTCTGACACTTTCATCTGCTTTCACTTCAACTACCATACTTCCCACTGTGGATTCAAGCAAAGATTTTGCCCCATCTGTAATATTTTTATCTTTCAATATTTCTGGATGAACTTTCACTTCTAAAAATCCATCAACTTTATATGATTCCGGAACCACAGATCCTATAAAATCGGGATGCATAGTTGAAAGGAGTTTTAATGGGTATTTTCGCTTAAAATCATCTTGAACTGCAAATTCCCGGATAAATTCAAATTTTCCAGATTTTGTTTTAAATTTACCATCAGCAAATGGTATTTCAGTAGATGCTACCATTTTTTGAGGGGAAGTTTGAATATCATTGAAATTCATGTTTTGATTTAATATAGGTGCTGCTAGTTTTTTTAGCCATTTTTTAGGAGCCCCAGACATTTCATTTCCAAAACCTAATCTTTTGGAAAGTAATTGAAAGATTTCAAATTCTGATTTGACTTCACCTTGAGGAGGTACTACTGGATTTATAGGGGAAACCCAACTATGACCATAACTTCCCATGAGATTTTCTTCCTCTAAAAATGTGGTAGCAGGGAGAAATAAATCTGCCACATCAGAAGTGTCATTTAAGAAATGATCAATCATGATAACGAAATCTGTGCTTTCAAATGCTTTTTTAATTTTTAAAGAGTTAGGATTGAGATTCACTGGATCTGCAGATGCTAAAAATATCAGTTTTATAGGTGGTTCTTCAGTACTTAGAATGGCTTCACCAAGGGTAGGCATGGGTATTTGACGATGATTATTATTTTCTCCACCATCCACATTTTCCAGAGAAAAATCAAAATACTCGTATTCTTCAAAGCCCTGACTTACTCCACCACCGGATATTCCAATATTTCCTGTGATGGCTGCAAGTGCATCCATGAATCTAAGAGGTAGATGACCTTGGATATAACGATGAATTCCCCACCCTGCAATGATACTAGCGGGTTTACATTGAGCATAAGATAAGGCAAGGTCTTTTAATTCAGCTATGCTAACATCAAATTTCTTGCTAAGAAATTCCAGTGAATAATTATCAATAATATCTTTGTAAGACTCAAAATTAGTGGTATGGCTATCTATAAAATCAGAGTCTATAAATCCATGTTCTAATATTATTTTAGCTAAAGCCATGGCTAGATAATGATCTGATCCTGGGGCTGGCTGGATAAAGATATCTGCTAAATTCGCAGTTTTTGTTTCAACCGGGTCGATAACAACTATTTTTGTTCCATTCCGTTTGGCTTTTCTTAAAATTCTCCAGAGGTGCACATCGGTTATTGCAGGATTTCTACCCCATATGATGACCATATCGCTGTTTAAATGATCCAATGGGTCATGGGATATTTTTACTCCAAAATCCATTTCCATGGCGCTATGGCCTATACCTCCGCATACTGTTCCGTAAGTGGCTGTGACTCCACCTAACAAATTAAAAAACCGCTTATTAATGCTTTGGAGAGCAGTACGCGCACCAAAACCTTGATAATAAAGAATAGCGGAACTCCCATATTCTTCAATAACTTCAGAAATTTTAGAAGCAGCTATATCCAGTGCAACATCCCAGCTTATTCTTTTCCATTCTCCATTTTCTTTTAAAAGAGGATGAAGGATTCTTTGGGAATTGTAAAAGATGTCTTCTAAATAATGGGCTGTATTTTTACATAAAAACCCAGCAGTCACATCATGATCTGGATTGCCTTGTAATTTAACGATTTTTCCATTTTCAATATGGGCCAGTATGCTACAACTTCCTGGACAATCCCTGGTGCATGTGGTTATCACAGTTTTCAAAAAAATCGCCTCAGTGATTATATTAAATTATTGAGGGGGAGTTATATTTAATTATCTTGTTATGGATAATGCTGCATTTGGACAGATTTCCATACATTTAAAGCAAAATTTACAGTAATCTGGTGATTTTATACATATTTTGTCAGATTCTACTGTAAAAACATTGGTGGGGCAAATGCAGGCGCAAATCCCACATTTTGAACCCTGACATTTATCCTCATCTAACTGGATATTTACTATTATTTGATCTGACATAATATTTTTCATTAATTGGGGTGTAGATATCTCAGACATTTTTCCCTCCAACATATTTAACTTAACAAATGTTTTGAACATTCTTTAACAGCTTCTTTCACATTACAATCTAATTGCACGGGTTTAATTCCCATTTTTCTAAGTTCTATTGTAGGTTCTTTCCCTATTTTGCTACATATGACTGCTTTACAATCATTTATCAAGTCAATAGATGCCACCCACCGTTCCTGGTGGTTATTTAATGGTATGGGTGTTTTTTCTCTTATTTCATCAAATTCATAGTTTCCATTATTAATTTTATAAATTAAAAACTGATCTGCATCTCCAAAATGTAGATCTATTATTTTTCCATTGGTTGAAGCTACGGCTATTTTCATTTAAATCTCCTCTTCGTAGACGTTTTCATTCGGTTGGGATACTTCTTGAATATATTCAGTAATTGGTTCTTCTTCGATTTCATATCCTGCTTCGTCATAGTAGAAATCCAGTATGGTGTTAGTTATATTGTCGACAAAGCTAAGTCCTCCCCGATACCCTAAAACAGATATTCTTTGAGCTCCTAAACGGTCGAATATAGGGAAACCCACTCGGAATAGTGGTATATTTTCTTCCTGGGCCATACTAGCACCATATGAGTTTCCAATCAGAAGGTCGGTTTTAATAGCTTTTATTTCTTTATGCATATCATAAAGATCTCCACCAGCTAAAATCACTGGTTTAAATTCTTTTTCTTTTGAAATTAATTTTATATCTTCTCTAAATCTCTCACTTTTTGCACCAGTACATAATACAGTCGGTATCATTCCCATTTCTGCTGTAAATCTTGACATTCCAGATACGAAATCAGGATCTCCAAAAATGGCCACTTTTCGGTGGTAGGTGTATGAGTGGGCGTCTACCATGGCATCTATTAATCTACCGCGATCGTTTTCGATAACGTCTGGAATTTCATTTCCTGTTAATTCACAGACTGATTTTATGAATTGGTCTGTGTTTTCTACTCCTATGGGTAATGGTCCAGATATACAGGGAACTTCAAATTTCTTTTCTAAAAATTTCCCTGCTGAATCTACATGTTTGGATAAAGCAATTGTTCCTTTAGAATTACAAGTATCTTGAATTTCTTCGAGGGAAGTTCCACCCTCATATAAATTGAGGGCAGATTCTGATAATGGCGCATCAAGGTTTTCTGATGTATCAGTTAATATGATGAATTCAGAGTTCAACTCGCGCAAAATATTTTTTACTTCTTTAACCTCGGCTGGTGTTAAATGGCCGGTGATAATATTTAATTTTTCATTAGGATGGCCTGGAATGGCTAAATGTTCAACCAGAGCTTTTATTGTGTTATCATATCCCTCAATATGGGTTCCAGCATAACTGGGGGTGGAAATAGAGATAATTTCTGGTAATTTCTGCCCAGTATTGGCTTCTTCAAATTTTCGAATGATTCCAGTCATATCATCACCAATGGTTTCAGTAAGACAACTGGAAGCTACAGCAATGATGTCTGGGGATTGTTTCTCCGTTATATTTTTAAGAGCCTTCATTAAATTGAATTCTCCACCATAAATCACCGTTTTTTCATTCATGGATGTTGAAGCTACTTCAATAGGTTCTCTGAAATGTCGAGTGAGTTGAAACCGCATGTATGTACTGCAGCCTTGAGAACCATGAATGAGGGGCATGGCCTTTTTTAAACCGAGTAGTGCTTGTATGGCACCCATAGGTTGACAAATTTTGGCAGGGTTTACCACAGCAAATTTTTTATCATAATTTGATTCGTGACAGTTTCGCATTTTAATCCTCCCTTAGAGTTTTTTGTGTGAGGTCAAATACTGGACTGGATACTGAAGCATCAACTTCTTTAGCAAAGCTTATAAATCCTTTAAACCCGGCAAATGCAGATATTCTATCATGATTGAAGTCACAGAAAGGAACACCTAACTTCAAAGATATATATTTTTCTTTAGCTCCAGATATGAGCAAATTGGGCCTATATTTTTTCAGTAATCGGGCTAGTTCAGTTGAGTTAGCATCATCAACAATTATGGTTCCATCTCTTACAACTTCTTTGATTCTTTCATAATCTTCTCGGATCCCATTTTTTGTTCCGGACATCATAACGTCCATTCCTAGTTCTTCAAAAGCTCTAACTAATGACCAAGCTTTATTTCCACCTACATAGAGCGCCACAGTTTTTCCATCTAATCGTTTTTTATATTCTTTTATATCATCCTGCACTTCGGCCAACCCACGTTCAATTATTTTTTCAGTACGATCAATCATTTCTTCGTCTCCAAAGAAATCAGCTATATCTCTTAGTGATGCTACGGTTTGTTCTAAACCAAAGAAATTGACTTTAAGGGAGGGTATTCCGTATTTTTTCTCCATTTTTTTAGCCAAGTAATTAGATGATTTCTGGCACTGGACAATATTTAGTTTCACCCTGTGGGATTGAGCTATCTCTTCTACATATGAGTCTCCAGTCATGGTGGCTACGATATTAACTCCTATTTCCTCTAAGAGTGGTTTTATCCCCCATAAATCTCCGGCTACATTGAATTCTCCAACGATGTTTATATCATATGGGGTGGTTTCTTCAGGTTCTTTAGTTCCAATTACATTATCTAATAATGCGTCACATCCTATCCAATGTCCTTTGGTTTTATTATGGTCCTGAAAACCCTCTGATTGCACGGGAATAACTCTACATCCTGTTGATTCTTCTGCCTTTTTACACACTGCTTTAATGTCGTCTCCGATTACTCCAGAAACGCAAGTAGCATATACAAATATTGCTCCGGGGTTATAGAGGTTTTTAAGTTCGACTACAGTTTCAAAGAGTTTTTTTTCACCACCAAATACAATATCTTTTTCCCTTAAATCGGTGGAACACCCTTTTTTGTAGAGATCATCACGAGATGATTTACTTCCTCTTATATCCCATGTACATGATGCACAACCAACAGGGCCATGTACTAAGTGTATGGAATCTGTGATAGGCATTAAAACAATCCTTGCACCACCAAAAACACATGTTCTTTGGGTTACGGTACCAGGAAGGCTTGCTTTATCACAAACGGGAATTGAAAGCCCATCTCCTTTTACGCACATGTGTTTTTTACGAGATTCAAATGTCTCAATAACTGGTTCCATTCTAATACCTCTTAATTTATGAATTCAAGTATTATTTTATTTTATTTTCATTATTCAATGATTTTATAAGATTTAAACGGTTTATTTGGATGTTTAATAAATTAAAAAATAAAAAAAATTTTAAATGTTGCAAATCCAATTTTTGTGGATATGAGTGATACATTTCGAAAGGATTGGGTAATATCCCTATTTAAGGGATATTGTTTCCACATTTTTATTGCTGCAACTTCCAATGTTCGTTTTCATAATAATTTTCCAAAACAGTGTTGGTTATCAGATCTATTAGATGAAGTCCTCCGTTGTATCCTACAATCGGTTTTCTGTGGTAACCTACTCTATCAAATACTGGGAATCCCACTCTTACAAGGGGAATATTCTGTTCTTTAGCAATTAACCTCGCATCTGAACTCCCAATAAGTAAATCAACAGGATTTTCCTGAAGATATACTTCCATTGTTCTTAGATCTTGGTCGACCATGGTATCAATTTCAACACCAGTTTCTTTTCCGACTTTTTCAATGTCTTTAATGAATTCTGGGCTTTTTGATCCAGTTATAACCATTTTAGGTTCCATTCCTAATTCTCCAACAAATCTGGCCATTCCTGCAGTAATTTCGGGATCACCATAAATACCTACAGTCCTACCATGTAAATACCTTCCAGAAAGATCGGCCATGGAGTCTATAAGCAACCCTCTCTCATCCAGTATGCTGTCTGGAATATCGGTTCCTGTGATCTTTTTTAAATTTCTAAGTAGCTGGTCAGTATTTTGAATTCCTATGGGTATTGGGCCGAGTTCTACAGGGACATTGTATTTTTTTTCAAGAGATAAAGCACCAGATCCGGCATATTTACACAGGGATATAGTACCTAAACTGTTGGCAGAATCAGTAATCTCTTCTACAGTGGTCCCTCCTTTAGGATAATATGGTTTATACTGTGTGGCAGAGGGTCGAAGTGGTGAATCAAATGGATCTGAAATATCAGTTAATATTATTCCTTCAGTGTCCATGAGATTAAGTATGTGTTTGATTTCACGCACGTCTCCGGGATTAACCATACCGGGTATAATATTCACTTTTTCATTTGGTTCACCCGGTTCGGCCACATGATCTGCTAGGGCTTTTATGGCATTATCGTAACCTTTAAGTTGGGTTTCTACGAAACTAGGGGTGCTTATTGGGACAATTTTTATCTTTTCAGCTTTATCTTGGCCTAGTTTTTCATTTAATTCTTTTTTAGCAGTACCTATAAATCCAATTATATCGTCACCAATAATTTCACTGGAACAGGTGGTTATAACTCCAATAAGTGAAGGTTTCAATCGAATGGCAACGTTTTGAATACCTTCTACTAAGTTTCTTCTGCCTCCAAAAACTGCAGCATCTTCGTGAAGGGATGTAACTGCGATTTCAGAGGGTTCTCTGAAATGACGTGATAGAGAATATCTTACAAATGAAGAACATCCTTGTGATCCATGGACTAGAGGAACAGCTCTGTTAATTCCAGTAACTGCATACATGGCGCCCAATGGCTGACAAGTTTTCATGGGGTTGATAATGGCACTTCTTTCTTTTTCAATAATGTTAATGCAGCTCATTATTTCGCCTCCTCGAGTTCTTCTGCAGGGTCAATGATATCGGGTTCTTCAGTTTCCTGGAATTCTAGCAGGTTCCACACAGGACTGTAAATGGAAGAGTACATATCTCTTGCAAGGTTTAAGAATCCTTCAAATCCGATGTATGGTCCATTTTCGTAGGAATGGATTAAAAGGGAAGGTATTCCAAGTTTATGTACCAAATATTTTTCTTTAACTCCTCCAAGGATCAAATCTATATCATAATCTTCTACTAATTCTTCTAACTCTAATGTGTTCGGATCGTCTATTACAAGTGCTCCTTCTTTAACCCGGTCTTTCATTTTCTGGAATCCATCTTCGTGTTCAAACATGGAAGATACACCAGTAGTTTCCATTCCTAATTCTTTTTCAATAGGTATGGATATATGATAACTTTTAGGTCCTCCAGAGAAGATGAATACTTTCTTTCCAGTTAACTTTTCTTTGTAAAAGTCTAATTCTGGTTTAATTTTGCCCATTCTCTCAGTAATTAATTTATCTGCTTTTTCTTCAAGTCCGAAGAATTTAGCCACAGTTTTCAGGTTTTCAGCACAGTAATTGGTACTGAAGAAATCTGTTTTTATATAGGGGACTCCATATTTTTCCTCGATCATTTTAGCAATATATGTTGATGATCTTTGACATCTCACTACACTTAATTTTGCCCGGTGCATCCAGGAAATTTCGTAATGGCTACTGTCTCCGGTAAATGTACTTAAAACATTTATTCCAATTTCTTTAAAGTAGTCTTTAAGTAACCAGAGATCTCCGTCAATATTGTATTCTCCAATGAGGTTTATGTCATAGGGAGTGGTTTGGGGAGGTTCAAATTTTCCCACTAATTGGCTGAAAAGTACATTATTTCCTATTGTATGTCCTTTTGATTGGGTTGGCCCAGCAAATCCTGGTGCATTAAATGCAATTATGGGTTTACCTATTTCTTCTTCCATTTCTTTGGCCAAACCATCCATGTCATCCCCAATTAAACCAGTGGTACATGTGGCATAGAGGTATATGGCGCTAACAAATGGAAACTCTTTATTGGTATCTCTAATGGCTTGTCTTAATTTTTTAATTCCACCAAATACTACATCTGACTCCTGTAAATCTGTTCCTATGATATATTTAATATTGAAATCTTTTATGGGAAATTCACTGCCATCTGGCAGGGTGGTGGTGGTAGGATATCTTTTAGTACCATAACCGTACACGGTACAACCTACTGGTGAGTGCACAATATGTGCAACGTCTTTTAAAGCTCCAGTTATAACTCCTTTTGCCCCAGCAAAAGCACATCCACGTTCTGTCATGGATCCGGGGATGGTTTTTGAGTTACAAGTAGGGAGACAATCTTCTGGATCGTTGCAGTGTTTCACATAGGTGTGCTCTTTCCTCTCAGGGATTTCTTTTGAAACCTCAAAAAGTTTAAAAGGCATTTATTACATCTCCTATCAAATTAAATGAAATGCGCAATTATAAAACCGCGTCAACTCCACTTTCTTTGGTTCGTACTCTGACAGCATCGTTTATTGGACAAACAAAAATTTTACCATCTCCTATTTGTCCTGTGCAGTTAACTTTCATTATTGATTCTACAACCAGTGATACGTCTTCGTCCATCACAATCAGGGTTATCATTCTCTTAGGTATGTATCTAAGACATTTTTCATCTGAAGAGTCGATTCCCGTTGTGTCTACACTGAAATTCACTTCATTTATTATTGCTTTTTGGTTTCCTCGGCCAATTACTCGATTAGCAGTCATGGCAGGGAAACCCAGTGAATCCAAAACTTCCTTTGTTTTAGCCATTTTATTAGGGCGTATAATGGCAATAATTTCTTTCAATTTAACACCTCGGCCATTAAAGTCCTTTGCTTCGAGTTCTAACTGTATATATTTCTTCTACTGGGCTGATGAATATTTTTCCATCACCAAAATTTCCAGTATAAGCAGCTTCGTTTATTATATCCACAATTTGATCAATGGATTCATCTTCAGCAACCAACATCAGCATGGTTTTGGGTATTTCATCATAGTAAATATTTTCAAGCTGAATTCCCTTTTGTTTACCTCTTCCTATAACGTCAAGTTTGGTAAGGGCAACGTAACCGGCAGCATCAAGATCGTCAACGGTTTTTTTTGCCATTTCGGGCCTTATTATAGCTCTAACCATCTGCATTTTTTATTCTCCTAACTCCATCTTTCACAAACTATTGATATCAATCCATTAAACCATACTGAAGAACCATTTCTTCAAGTTCGTCCATTGACATTGGTTTTGGTATAACAAATTTTTCGTTGCTGATGATTTTACCTGCAAGTGCTTCGTATTCATGGGCCTGGTCACAGTCTGCTTCAAAGTCTACCACTGTTTTTTTATTGAATTCTGCTTTCTGTACTATGTTGTCCCGTGGAACGAAGTGAATCATTTGAGTTCCTATTTTTTTGCAAAATTCTTCCAGAAGTTCTCTTTCACCGTCAACGTTTCGGCTGTTACAGATTATTCCTCCTAACCTCACACCACTCTGTTCGGCGTACTTCACCATACCTTTACAGAGGTTGTTCGCGGCATAAAGTGCCATCATCTCTCCAGATGCAACAACATATATTTCTTCAGCTTTACCGTCCCGGATTGGCATTGCAAATCCACCACAAACAACGTCTCCAAGCACATCGAAGAAAACAAAGTCATTGTCATCGTAGACTTTTTGTTGTTCCATGATTGTGATTGCGGTGATTACACCACGGCCTGCACATCCAACACCTGGTTCAGGACCACCGGATTCTACACATTTTATTTCTTTAAAACCTGTGGACATAACATTGTCAAGTTCCATACATGCTTCTTCTCCTTCTTCCCTAAGAGTGTCCATCATGGTTTTCTGCATTTTTCCCCCTAGTATCATTCGTGTACTGTCTGCTTTTGGGTCGCACCCATGTATCATGACCCTTTGATCGTGAAAGTGTGCCATTGCGGCAGCTGTGTTTTGGGTGGTTGTAGATTTTCCAATTCCACCTTTACCATATATAGCAATTTTTCTAACCATTTTGTTATCTCCCGTCATTTAATTTTTTATTTACATAATATCCAAAATTCCGAAATAGACGGAATACGGAATCATACTTCCGATAAAAACCAATTGTCTAATACAATATATAAAAGTTTCGATTTTAATCAAACATTTGTATAAATATATGAAAATTCAATCAATAAACTATGTATAAATTTGAACATTGAATAATTATTAAATAATAAATTTAAATATTTGAACAATAATTGGGTTAAGTATATCACAAAAAATTTATTTACTTATTATGAATATAAATTCAAAACAATTAAGTAAACTCATATAACATTTCAATTGTATTGTAATTTAATTTAGATACTCTGAGGCAAAATATGGAAGAAATAACATTTAAACCCATTGGAACTATAAAAACTCCTTTTAAAGATCTGGAAGGAATGCCCATACAACCTGTAGGGGCTTGTGGAATTAAAGGCACTATTGAACTTAAAAAAGAATATGAAGGTGGATTAAAAGATTTGGAAGGGTTTTCACATTTAATCTTAATTTACCACCTTCACCGTGCTAATGGTTATGATTTAAAAGTCAAACCATTTTTAGATAATGAAAAAAGAGGCATATTTGCAACTAGGGCGCCCAAAAGACCTAACCCTATTGGTATATCCGTAGTATGTTTGGACAAGGTGGAAGGGAATATTTTACAGATATCTCATGTAGATATTCTTGATGGAACTCCTCTTTTAGATATTAAACCATACGTTCCTCATTTAGATAAAAATGAAGATGATGAAATTTGTATTGGTTGGTTTGAGGATAAACATCATGAAGCAAAAGATAAAAGATCAGATAGAAGATTTTGTGATTAAATTTATCCCCTATTTTATTTTTTAAAGAAAAGTTTTAAAAAAGAATTATTTTTTAGATTCTTTTAAAGCGCAGGGTATACAGAGAATGTCAGTTCCTCTTTTTATAAATGATTCCTTACATTTGGGACATATGACCACATCTTTGGGTTGTCTAATTGGAACTTCTATATTCACAAAGTCATAAGAGTAAATGTCTTCTCCAGCTTTTAACAATTCTGGCACTACCTCTTCATGTGCAATACGTCTTTCATTCATAAACCAAGCATAGATTATAGGGTAATTTTTGAGTTTATCCATATTGAGATATATGCGAATACCTTGGATAGAACTTTCTTTTGGGGGCGCGGCTTTATTAACTGTAACTGCCATTTTTTCATAATTATGGACAGTTAATCTTTTGTTCCCGGTGGTAGACCCCCATATGATCTGAAAAGGATCAGGCAGGCAATTTTGACTCTCGGCGGCGACAAATATTTTTTCACCGTCTAGAATATCCATTTTTCTTTTAGCTATCTGCAACATTTGGTAACCTATAAGGGCTCCTGAGCTTAAGTGGCCGTGAAATTTAATTAATTTTTCCATATCTTCTCTCATTTGCGGATCTTCAATTAGATTTAACATATCACTCATAATTACTCCTCTGTAACTTTAAAATTTTAAAATGTTATTATTAAATTAGATATTTAATTATATGGTGGTCTTGGTTTGTAGTATTATGTAGATAAAATATGCTGCTATTTAGAACTTTTTTAATAAAGTAATTAAACCATATACACTAGTATTGTTGTTAATACAAGAACATTTAACAAGATTGGTGATTTTTTTAAAGCCAGATCAACCTATATGCTATTTTAAGCAAGCTGTGGAACATATTTGTCATTTTTAACTCCAATTGGTGCTAATGAGCTAATCATAAAATTCCGTAAAGAGGTAGTAAACTCTTATGATGGTTCATAGCAGAGGATGAACTGGCTTAAAGGAATACATACTAATATGCGGGGAGGATGGTTACTAACCTCCGACATGTTTTTTAGTACATATCGTAAAATAGATTATTATATTATTTATAATTAATGGTTATTTTCAAGCCGAGAAAAAAATTAAGATCAAATAAAAAATTAAAAAATAGTTTTTTATATTATTATTCTGTAGACCTATTTAAAATTTGGCTCATAGCTGTAACAACGATAAATCCACTGATAATAACTAGCAAAGTTAGTAATGTTTGATCCATTTTAACACCTAAATTATATTAATCATATTGATTTTTGGAATGAATTATGTAGTATATACTTAAATTTATTCTAACAATTATAAGGTTTTCGATTTTTGTATTCGCCTTAAAATTCATCCATTTCAGATAAACTAACCATGGTCTCAACTGCCTTGGTTTCAACATCGATTCCTTCTTCTTTTACTGCAGCCAAAGGATTTAAACCACCGGGTGTCACTATGCCTGAGCGATATCGTTCTACTTTGGCATTGTAAATTAATTCACTGGGATCCCCTACTTTAGATATTGATAATCCTATATCTTCCACTTGGGATAGTATTTCCACGGCTTGTTGCCTTGCAAGGTAAGGGATTTCTTTTAAACCGGCTAGGACTCTTCCATGTCCATGTAATGCCTCATAAACTGAAGTCATTCCTTTGGATATGTATATTTCATGTGGATCTAAAGAAGAGCCACTATAGGCAGTAAGTTCCACAAATCTAGGGCCTTTTTTTTCCAGCTCAAGAATTCCACCGTATTTTGGTGTGGACATAATCCCGTTTTTAATTAAAATTCCATCTATACTTAGACTGCAGATAGTTGCAATTCCCTTTAAGTCATTATTCTCGGGGTGTGGAACTACTTTAAAGAAACGGCTGGTGCAGTATTCTGGTATAATATGGAATACTTCTGCCATAATTTCTAGGGCTTCATCCAGGTTCTGATTATTTACATAGGATATATTGGCGATTAATTGCCCTTCATGGGTGTAAGGATCAAAATCAACTTTTTGGATTAAGTTCCAAGCTTTAGATAATAAAAATCGTACTTTTTCGCGAGGTTCGGAGCCTGAAGACTTTAGTAAAGGTTTAACTTTAGTTAAACTGTTTAATTCGTTTATATTCATTAAATTTTCTGCAAGTTTAATATTTACAGGAAAACCTGCTTCTTGAGCAGCACATAGTGGGGAAATTCCTCCTGTAACTGCAATTCCAGTCATATTATCTTCTACTGGGACTCCAAGAACGGTTTCACCGTCGTTACCTATTTTTAAAAGCCCAGAAATGCCAATTTTTCCCAATTTTTCAAATAACTTACTGGCTTTTTCTTTTGATGTACTGGGTATTATTCTAAAATTAGCCGGAATCAGTCCACTACCTTCTTGAATTACGTCAAGCACAGACGTCATATTTTTTGCAGTGAATGCCTCTAGAGGGGTCATAGAAGTTTTTTTATAAGCAATTAATTCAGTAAATCTTATGGGGACATTATCCTCTATTTTAACTAATCCTCCATACTGAGGTATAACGGGTATTCCTTCATTTAGAATCATACCATCAATAGTAGTACCACAGATAGTCTTCATAATCATTTCTTTTTGCCCAGTTTCACCATTAATGGTTTTGCCCATTTGTACAAGTGAACTAACAGATATTCCTTTTTGGAAAACTTCTTGGATGATATTCATAGCTTCTTTTTCAGGGGCAATGCTTGATGTATTCACCACTACAGTTCCCTGTTTAGAGTCGGGATTTAAAGTGGTCTGGTAAATCATGCTCTCAAATTTGGAAAAAATAAAGTCAACCTGATCATAGATAAGTCCTTTATCTAACTCTTTCAAGCCTTTATCAGTAATTTTTCTACCGGCATATCCTATACGTTCGGTAAATCCTTTTTCATCAAGGATACGCATGTGATAACGCACAGCACGCTCTCCTAGATTATAACCTTTTCTTTTTAACTCTTCAGCGATGGTCTTCGCTCCAAGAACTTCCTCGCGGTCTGCGAGAATTCTTAAAATCTCCATCATCTTACGGTCAGTTTCATTAGGCATCTCTTCACCACCTATAGATTGGGGTAGATGCTATTTAAAATTAACAGATATCTTTGTTTTGAAAATTAAATAATAAAAAAATATAAAAAAAAGGGATTAGATGGATAAGTATTTCTCTAACTCGTAGTTGAATACTTGTACTCTATAGTCATCCCATTCTTTGTGTTTAATTGCCATGAAATGTTCGTATACATGGTTGCCTAAAGATTTTTTAACTACTTCGTCGGCTTCCAGTGCATGGTAAGCTTCCCATAAGCTTGATGGTAAAACATCTATGCCCATGGTGCTGAGTTCATCCATACTTTTTCCAAATACGTCGATTTCAGTTGGTGCTCCAGGGTCGATCTTGTTTTTTATACCATCCATACCAGCTTCTAATACTGCTGCAAATGCTAAGTAAGGGTTACAAGATGGATCGGGCATTCTTAACTCTACACGAGTACGTTTTCCACGGGATGCGGGAATTCTAACAAGTGTAGATCTGTTTTTAAGACCATATGCAACATATACTGGAGCTTCGTATCCGGGTACTAAACGTTTGTAAGAGTTTACAGTTGGGGCGCAAACTGCAGCTAATGCTTTTGAATGTTTTAAAAGGCCTCCTGTAAAGTGTATGGCTTCTTCAGATAACTGGGTTTCAGTGTTGGGATCAAAAAATACGTTTTCACCGTTTTTGGATAATGATTGGTTAATGTGCATACCGCTACCGTTTTCTCCGAAGAATGGTTTAGGCATGAATGTAACCATGTATCCCATATTGTCCACAATTGCTTTTATGGCTTGTTTAAATGTGATTACTGCATCAGCAGTCTTCAATGCTTTATCAAATTTAAAATCGATTTCGTGCTGGCCAGGAGCCACTTCGTGGTGAGAAACTTCAATATCAAAGTTCAAAGCTTCCAAATCCATTACTAATTTTCTTCTAAAGTCAGTACCTTGATCAACAGGTTCTGTATCGAAATAAGCACCATTATCATGGGGGATAATTGTCCCGTCTTCTTCTTGATCTAAGATAAAAAATTCAGGTTCTGGTCCTACATTGTATTCATAACCCATTTTTTCAACTTTTTCCAGGGCCCTTCTTAGAACGTATCTGGGGTCTCCTTCAAATGGGGTTTTTCCATCGGTATGGAATATATCACAGATGAACCTGCAAACACCTTTTTCTTCTGGCCTCCATGGGAGAGTAGAGAAAGTATTAGGGTCTGGTTTTAAAATCAGGTCACTGTCATTAATATTTGCAAATCCTTCAACAGAAGAACCATCAAAGAGAAGACCCTCATTAATAATGTCTTCAATTTCATCTGCTTTCATGAGTGGAACTGCCATGTTTTTAGGGGTTCCGTGTATGTCTACAAACTGGAGTCTAACGAACTTAACGCCGCATTCATCCATTTTACTAATAATTTGTCCTGTCTTATCTGACATATATTATGCCTCCGTAATTTAAAGCTATAAATAATAAGCTAAACTTACACCGGAAAGATGTTTCCTTTTACTGATATATAAATGTTTTGAAACATTTTTAAAAAGAAATCTAAAAAGTAGAATTAAATTCATTTTATTTGAAATACTTTAATATATTCTAAAAATTAATATCAAAAAATTATAACTATTTTAAATTAAAAAATAACGATAATTGAGTATAATTTAATCCATTAGTGGGGGTTGTAAAGTTTAGGGGTGTTGGGTGTTTCGAAAAAATTTTCGAAAAATTTTATTTTTTTCTATTCTAAGAATCATAATTCAAAATTAAAGCCATTAAATATAAGTATTAAGTGAGAGTAGATATATTAACATGACTAGTGAAATTACACCTACTCTCAATTGTTGTATTGACTCCATACAACTTAAACTTTCCGATTTTTTCACCGGAAAACACGATTTTGAAACCATTCTAAAAAATCGATTAAAACCTGCAAAAACACATCGAAATATTAATCAAAAACTCTATTTGCACGAAAACAATCATTTCGAACACTTAAATCCCATATGTCCACATTGTGATTCTAAAATTGTTATTAAACAGGAATATCGTCATAGAAAATTGTTAATTGATGATAACGGGTCTTTGAGTGTTTATTTGCGAAGATATCTTTGCAAAAATTGTGGTATAAAATTCACCACCAACATCAAATCACTGATAAAGCCATATAAACGATATATTAACTTATTTAAAGAAAAATTAAGATCTTTTATTGAAACTGGGTATCGTTCACTTCGTAAAACACAGAAAGATTTACAGAACTTCCTGGGAAATTCACCATCACATCAAACCATACGAAACTGGCTCACCATAAACACTAAAAACATGATTAAAAACACTGAACGTTTTTATTCAGGATATTATACTTATGATGAGCAATTTTTAAGAATTAATGGCCAAAGAATGTACAGATTAACATTATACGACCAAATACTTAGTATCCCAGTAGCCGAACAAATAGTCCACAAAAGAACACCAACAGCCATAACGCAGTTCATACAAGAATCCACAAGTAAGCAACCATTAATATCAATTACAACAGATCATATGAAATTATATAAAAATATAATGGATTATATTGGTGTTAAACATCAATTATGCATCTTTCACTTGTTTAAAATGATTGGTGATAAAGTATACAAAAAATTACGCAGTAAAAAACTCACAGAACATGAAAAAATCAGTTTATGCCTTTATTTCACCGATATCAAAAACATATTCCGCACATACAACTTAAAAACCAGCAATCAAAGATTAAATAATTATTAAATGATTTTACTAGAATACCACGTGTTTTACAGCGATTCATTAAACAAAAAATAGTACCCGATTATAAAAGACTCACAACATTCATGGAAAACACTAAAATACCACGAACATCCAATACTGTGGAAAATTACTACAGACAAACAGAACCAGAACAAATAAAAAAGAAATACAAAACAATAAAAGGAATACTCACATATCTACACTACAAAATGAAAAACTGGACACAAAAACACAGAAAAAAATAACAACACCCACAAACTATACAAACCCCATTAGTGGTATAATTTTTATAGTATGAACTTTTATTGTGACTTATTAATTAGAACCATATATTAATTAAGATTTGGTGAATTTTTTGCCAAATATTAAAACTCAACCATGGAAAATGGGTCAGCGCGCATTAAATCAAAATTGAGAACTTTGGGTGCTAATATTGACTCCCCTTTGCCAGTAATAATCTTAAGCGCTTCAGAAGCTTGTATACAACCTACAATATTAGGTACAGATCCTAAAACTGGTGGAACCTCAGACGAGAGTTTTTCAAGGTTTTCAATAATTTCTTCATTTAATTCTTTTTTAAATGATGGTAATTTAAATAATTCTTCATATTTGGGAGTATTATTATTAAAAACTGTTATTTGCCCCATTGTTCCATGTATTGCACCGTGAATAAAAGGTATATTCATTTTAAATGCATATCTACTGACAATAATCCTTGAGAGAAGATTGTCCAGAGCATCTATAACTAAATCACTGCCTTTCATGATTTTTTCCACATTAGTTTCATCCAGTTCCACTTCAAATGATTTTATATTTATAAATGGATTAATAGAACGTAAAGTTTTTTCAGTCACCCTTATTTTGGATTTTCCCACACTGCAAAAACTGCTCATTACTTGACGGTTAATATTAGAAACATCAAAAGAGTCTTTATCCACAATACGAAGGTTCCCAATACCCATCCGGGCTAGCATTTCTATTGCAGATCCACCAATTCCTCCACAACCAATAACAGTTATGGTAGCGTCTTTTAATTTCTGCTGCTGGCTTTTGGTAAGGATACTCATTTGTCTACTGACTATTTCCCAGTAAGCCATTCCTTCGTATCTTTTTGGCATTTTCAAACCTCTTCGCGCGGATGTTTAATTTATATGGGGATATTGTAAATTATAAAATTCGATTTACATATAAAAATAGCATAAAAATAGGGAGTAGAAATATTATTCTACTTTATAAACTTCTTCGAAGGGCTGCACAACTACGAAACCATCGCCCTGGAATTTCATCTGGAATTCTTCACCACTACCTCGCCCAGTTATTGATTTAAAGCTGATATCTGTTTTTATTTCAGGAGCTAAGTTTCCAGACCAAGCTACAGTAGCGTTAGGGTCGGTGTACACAGGTCGATCAGGTGTCACTATGAGTGTCATTGGAGTATAGTGTGTGGTAATGGCCACCATTCCACTGCCCTGTAATTTCATAGTGAATAACTTGCCTGTTAGGGAACTGCCTGATCCTTTAGCCATTGTTATATCCCAGTCAATGCTTTCTTCAAAGGCTATAACATCGTTTCCATTCACGTATATCCTTTCATTTTCTAAGTTAAGGATGGCGATTCTTTTTCCGTCATCTGCAAGATAAAGGTTACCATATCCTTCTGCAGCCATCATGTGGGCCCCTTCCCCGGTAACTGCTTTTTTAAGGAATTTACTCACGCCTCCTTCTAAACTGCTCTGTTTTTTAAATCTTATATCTCCAGCATAAGCAATCATTGATCCTAATTTCACCCATACTTTACCATTAAGATTCACATATAAAGTGTAATCATTTTCAAGATCAAAAAGCTCTTCTCCAGATTCTTCTTTTTCTGCAGTTTTATTTACAAATTCATCTATGGTATATTTTCTCATAGTATTTCCTCCTCCACCAATATTCTCTGTATATTTTATTTGGAGTATAATTAGATTACGATTTTATGATACTAATTACTAAAAATAATCTTTTTTATTATTTCAGATGAGAGTATAAAAAATAAAACAATAAGTTATAACTGTTTATAAGATTATATTTGTCTTTTGATTATTAAAACGGTGATTTGATGGGTCAAAATGAGAAGAATAATGAAATTATTGTAAGTGAAATATTGGATAATATTAAAGAATATTTTGGCTTTGTTCCCAAGATTTTTCAAGTTTTATCTGAAAATCCTTCTGCCCTCAAAGCTTATTATTTAAAATTTGAAGCCATAATAAAAAACAATTCATTAGATCCATTAACCATGGAACTTGTTGCTGTAGGGGCAGCATCTGCATTAGGTGCTGAGCACTGTTTGTCTACTCACTTAAAAGTAGCTCGAGAATTAGGAGCAAATGATAATCAGTTATTAAATACAATTTTAATGGGCACGATGATTGCTGAAACAGATGCTTTGGCCAGCTCTTTAAGAGTCTATGAAAGTTTCAAATAATTTTTTTTAAAATCAACTATCATAATTTAAAATAATTTTATAATTTTAATAAAAATAACAGAATATATGAGGGGGTTAAAAAGGGTTCTTTGATAAAAATTAGCTGGTTAAGAACCCTATTTATTTCTGGGATTAAATATGAGAGTGCCGGGAGCGGGATTCGAACCCGCGGCCTCACGGTATCCCAGGAAAAAGTCAGAGCACTGCTTAATACCCTATGAGCCGTGCGCTCTAACCAGCTGAGCCACCCCGGCGTGTGACTTATCTAACATCAGTTTTTGTATAATTTAAAGTTTTCTATTGAAACCATACTTTAAGAAATATTCGCTGGTATATATTAACTGACTTTAATTTATGTATAATAAATTGTCATTTACATACTTTCATATGCCATAAAATTATTCTTTTTATAGTTAACTCTTCTTACTGGGACTAGATAGTCAAGCTGAAAATATAAAACTAAAATCTGTTTAAACGAGTTATTTTTATTTTTACAAGAATTTTTTAAAATTAGTAAGCATTATGAGTAGATGATATCCTTTTTCAGTAATCATATAATCTCCACGTTCATGCCGCTGAATAATCAAGTCATTTTCAAGCAGTTTTTGAATGTGAAAGAGTAGGTTCCCACCACGAAGTCCGGTTAGTTTGGAAAGAGCAGTAAATGTCTGGGTATCAAAAGCCATAGATTTTAGAATTTGAAGTCTCTGTTTATTTGATATAGGTTCAAGAACACTCTTAACCATAATTTTCTCTGGAATAGAAGATATTTCACTTTTATCTTCTTTGTCCTGGCCATATATTTGTAATGAATGGATTAGATTTACTTGTTTATCGAAAATAGAGTCTACTTCGCTAAAACATATATCGCATTTATCAAAAGGAGCACTTTTCCTGATTTCTTCTAACTCCGATCTTTTATTTTTTAAGGTTTCTTTGGATACATCTTCTTGTTTTATAAGCTCAGCATTATTTTCTAAGAATTCATTAAACCTCTTTTTGCAAGTTTTTCTCATCTTACAGGGATCTGCCAGGCTCCTTTCTAAACCATTTTCTATTCCATCTTTAACATAGGCCGAGATTGAGTTTAAAATATCCTTTCTTAAGTTGGATAACATCAGATCAAAGTATCTCTGGTTGGATCTTTCCATTAAACGTTTAATATCTTGATGCATGGCCTCTAATTTTGCCTTTGCATCATAAATTTCCAAATTATTAACCTTATCAAGATTTTCCATAAAATTACTTTAATAATTTAGATGCTAATAAAGGTTTCTTTTTTAACTCTTTAAGTCATATTTGTGTATAAAACTATACTTAGTATATTATAATGACGGTTTAGTATATATTTCTATTAAAATAATTTATTATTGTAAATTAAAAACCACAAAGGAGATGTGAATATGCAAGTAAAAGAAGATATACGTAAACAGATAGTTGGGGCATTAGCTGGAGCGGATTTCCCCATAAAAACACCAGATGAACTTATGTCCGCACTTCCAGATGGCCCAGACACCACCTGTAAATCAGGAGATGTAGAATTAAAAGCATCCGACGCTGGAAAAGCACTAACAGCAGATGATTTCCCATTTAAAAATGCTCGAGAAGTGGCAGATACCATAATAAACAGAGCGGGTTTATAAAAAAATCTTTTTCATCTATTTTCTTTTTTAATTCTGATTTAAGAGACAGAATATATGACTTAAAACAAGTAATAAGACTAAAAAACTTATTAAATGATTTCGATAGAATACCACGTGTTTTTCAGCGGTTTATTAAACAAAAAATCATTCCATATTATAAAAGACTCACTATCTTCATGGAAAACACTAAACTACAACGAAAATCCCATACTGTGGAAAATTACTACAGACAAATAGAATCAGAACAAATCAAAAAGAAATACAAAACAATAAAAGGAATATTCACATATTTACTCTACAAAATGAAAAACTGGACACAAAAAAATAGAAAAAAATAACAACGCCCCAAACTTACAAACCCAAAACAAGAAAAAATATATCAATTAGACCATATACTTTTTTTAATATTCTGTGCAATGAACAAATCTAATCAAATTGTATTAATTATTTATTATATGCTATGTCAAAACTAGCAAAAACTAGTGTAAAATAGTAAATTTCAGGATTTAAACATATATTTTCTAGTGATCTGAAAAAGTATATTAATATAAACGCGGTGTGAAAATGGGCGAACATGTTATTGAAGCCATGGGGAAGGCCAAAGTAGTTATAAAAGATGGAAAAGTTGTTGAAGTTGGGGAACCCCAAATCAAATATTGCCCTTTATTTCACAAATACCGTGGAATAGAAGAATTAAACCCTCAAAATATTAAAGAAAACATAGAATTCAGAATCAATGATTTTGGTATGTGTACGCCTCAAAGAGAACTGAAAATGAGAGATTTCCTATCCTTTGGTATTTCTGAGATACTTTCTACACTTTTAGATGAAAAAATAATAGACTGTGCAGTAATGGCCTGTGATGGGTGCGGCACGGTCATTGTAAAAGATAGTGAGGCTGCCCAGGGAGTAGGGGGTCGCATATCTGGTATTATCTCTACCAGCCCTATTAAAGAAGTTATAGAAAATTTAGGCAAAGAAAATGTTTTAGATGTAGAAACTGCTGAGTTGAATCAGATAAAAGGCGTAGAAAAAGCAATTAATTATGGATGTAAAAATATCGCTGTTACCGTAGCTCTTTCGGGGGATGCTTTAAAACTCAGGGAATTAGAAAGAGAATATGATGTAAATTTATATATATTCGCAGTTCATGTCACTGGACTCTCAAAAGATGACGCTAGATCATTATTTGATTCTGCAGACGTGATAACATCATGTGCTTCGCGTACAGTGCGAAAAATTGGAGAAAAAGAAGCCTTACTTGCAGTAGGTGCATCTATACCTATTTATGCTGCTAGTGAAAATGGAAAGGAATTTTTACTTAGAAGAATAGAAAAGATGGGTGGGTTAAAGGAAAAGAAAAATGCTAAAATTCCAGACCCATTAATCTAAAATAGATTAAATAAAAGAATAAATCCCATGTCATATAATATATCTATTAGTCCAGGTAATCAGCAACTGCTTTGATGATGCAGCTTTGGGTTATTAATCCAATTAGATGTTCATCTTCAACTACCGGAATTCTCTGGTATCCCGTGTCGGCCATAATCTTACTTATGTCTTTAAGGTGTGTGTCTTTAGATACTACAACCAGGTTTTTACTCATTAAATCTTCTACTTTGAGTTTGAGGGCTTCGCCCCCAGCCAATAATATGTCTCGATGAGTTATAAGGCCTATAAGTTTACTTTCTTTGACAACAGGAACTCCGCCGATGTTTGTTCGCACCATTTTAAGATTAGCCGCAGCTACCAAGTCTTCTGGAGCTGAAACTATGACATCCGTTATCATGATATCCTGGGCATACAGGTTTCTTATCATAGACTTATTTGTATTCATGCTCATATATTAAAATAGAGGGATCAAAATTGACACAGATGGAACAAGCTAAAAAGGGTAAAATAACATCTGAAATGGAAGATGTTGCCCGAAATGAAGATGTTGATATTCAAAAAATTATCAGAGGTTTATCTAATGGTAGGATTGTCATTCCCAAAAATATTAATGGGGAATGTTCGCCTTGCGCTATAGGGGAAGGTTTAACTACCAAAATTAATGCTAATATTGGTTCTTCTTCAGAAAAAGAAGATATTAGTCAAGAAATAGAAAAAGCCCTTGTGGCAGTTCAATATGGTGCCCATGCCGTAATGGATCTAAGTACTGGTCCTGACTTAAATGAAGTAAGAAAAGCCATACTCGGCGCAATTGATGTTCCTATTGGTACCGTACCTATCTATGAAGCTGGTGTTGCCGCATGTGCCCGAGATGGTGCAGTAGTAGATATGGATGAGGATGATATGTTTCAGGCTATTGAAAATCAAGCTAAAGAAGGCGTTGATTTCATGACCATCCATTGTGGTATAAATAAAGACACCGTCAATAAATTGCGCAAATCCGAACGATTAATGGGGATAGTAAGTCGTGGTGGTGCTTTTTTAGCGGCGTGGATAATGCAAAACCAGCAAGAAAATCCATTATATCAAAATTATGAATATTTGCTGGAGATTGCTTATGAATATGATATCACACTTAGTTTAGGTGACGGTTTAAGGCCAGGATGTCTTTCAGATGCTACGGATATTCCTCAAATACAGGAGCTGATTACTTTGGGGCAATTGGTACAGAGAGCTAGAGATGCTGATGTACAATGCATGGTGGAAGGCCCAGGGCATGTTCCTTTAGATCAAATAGTGGCGAACATGAAAATACAAAAAACTATATGTAAAGGGGCTCCTTTTTATGTGCTAGGTCCGATTGTAACAGATATGGCTCCAGGATATGATCATATAACTTCTGCTATTGGTGGTGCTATTGCCGCATCATCTGGCGCGGACTTTTTATGTTATGTAACTCCTGCAGAACATTTGGCCATACCTGGAATTGAAGAAGTTAAAGAAGGTGTAATCGCATCTAAAATCGCTGCTCAAGCAGCAGATATTTCTTTAGGAATTAAATCTGCTTGGGAAAATGAAAAAAAGATGTCTAATGCTAGAAAAAATTTTGCATGGGAAGAACAGTTTAATCTGGCATTTGATTCAGAAAAACCCAAAAAATATAGAAAAGAATGCCCAGTTAAAGAAGAGGATATGTGTTCTATGTGTGGAGAATATTGTGCTCTTAGACTGGTTAAAGACGATCTATAATTTATTAATATTCTTTATTTATTTCACTTGTTATTCTTCTTTTTTTTTTAATTGCTCTTATGCAGGATTATAATAAAAAATTTATAATTTAATTATTAAATATATAAACACATTTAAATGGAGGTTTTCCATGAAGTTAGAACATGTGGATGGGAAAAATAAAGGAGATGTACTTTTATTTGCATTGAGCACTTGTGGATGGTGTAAAAAAACTCGTGGTCTTCTAGATGACTTAAATATTGCTTATGATTATATTTATGTTGACTTGATCGATGGTGAAGAAAGAAAAGAGGTTCTTGAGAACCTTAAAAAATGGAACCCCTCTTTATCTTTTCCTACACTTGTCCTTAATGAGGAGAGAGCCATTATTGGGTTTGATCAAACTTCTATTCAGGGGGCTTTGGGTTGAGTTTATCGCCTTCTTCTGAAGATGTGGAGGAATTCTTCCAAAAACTAAAAAAAGAAGCGCTGAATTCGGGATATAATCTCAATAGTGATGAAGAGTTTACTAAAGAACTTTTATCCAGTATATTGATTAACCAGCAGCGTTATGGCTATGGTGCTTGTCCTTGCAGATTGGCATCAGGTAAAAATGAAGATGATATGGATATCATATGCCCATGTGATTATAGGGATCCTGATTTGAATGAATACGGGACTTGTTACTGTGGTTTATATGTTTCCGGTGAAATTTTTAGGGGAGAGAAAGAATTAACTTCTATACCTGAGAGAAGACCTCCTATTGATGAACGTATTAAAGTTGAAAGAGCTCAAATTAAGGATTTATCTATTTCCAGTTTAAAATATCCTATCTGGCGTTGCCGAGTTTGTGGTTATTTATGCGCACGCGAAGAACCACCTGAAATATGCCCCATTTGTAAAGTTACTAAAGATAGGTTTGAAATATTTTTATAAAAGATTTTAAAATCTTTTAGTATTATTTAATTATTTATTTTTAATAAATTATTTTAAATATTCTTAATATTAATACTCATAATGCAATTACTAAAGTGTTATTGGGGTTAATGATACTTTTAACTTTTAAAATTTGAACTATTTCTCAAATTGGATGGGGGAGGTGTGGATTATCAACATGAAGCAGACTTTTGATCTTTATGAAAATGTAAAAGACGATATGAAGTTCTTTATTAATTCAGATGTGAGGTCTAAAATAGTTCTTAGCCTTATGGGCGGATCTAAAAATTTATCATATCTCCGGAAAGAATTAAATTTCAGTTCTTCAACTATTCTCCACGCCATATATTTGTTAGAAGATAAAAAATTAGTATTAAAAGATTCGGGCCAATACTATTTGTCTCAAACTGGGGAATTGTTTGCTTTGAAGCTTTTAAGTCTCATGAAATCATTTTCTTCCTGGAATAAAATGGAATGTCTATTTTTAAACCATGAAATCCAGGTAATTCCTTCTGAACTTTTGGAAGAGATTGGATATTTGGAAGATGCTTATATATTGGAGTCCGATACTCAAAATCTGATTGGTCCATATGATATTATTTCTAAGAAAATTCAAAGCTCAAAGACGGTAAATTTCGTATCATCGGTATATTATCCATTTTATATGGACATTCTTAAAAAATCGGATATAACTGGAAATATTATTGTCACCCGTGATATTTTGGATATTATATTTAATGAATCAAGTAATCAGGATTTAAATAGGTCTAATATCAGTTTATGGGAAATAGGGGATAATTTAAAACTTTCTTTAGCTCTTGCCGATGAATTTATGGCAATGGGACTATTTTTAGATAATGGAGTTTATGATTCAGATCGCTTTTTGATTAGTGAAGGTCATGGTGCGCTAAATTGGGGGAAACGTCTTTTTAATTACTATTTAAAACAAGCACGAGAATTTGAATGGTAATTGCTTTAATTATTAAGTATTAATTATTAAAACGCTCTGGGCATAAATATATTAACTTTATAGGTGCATTGTATAGTAATCTATTAATGGTTTCATCAATTTAAATTTATTTAAATATAATTTTGGCGGATAAAATGTCGATACAATCAAATCAAGTAAAATACGAAAGCCTAGTGAATATTTACCAGTCTTTGGATGCTACTACTAAAAGATTAGAAAAAACAGATATTTTGGCCAACTTTTTCTCCAATATTGGTGCAGAATTACTCCCCATAGTTACTATAATGGCGTTAGGTAGAGTATTTCCTGTGTGGAGCGAAGAAGAATTAGGTATTGGCTCCAAACTTCTTATGAAGGCTATTGCAACAGTGGTGGGGATTACTCCAGAAGATGTTGAAGATCAAATCCGTGATCAGGGGGATATTGGGGCTGCAAGCGAATTATTATTCAAAAAAAAGTCGCAAACTACTTTTTTTTCTAAGCCTCTAACTATTGAAATGGTTTATCATAATCTGCGAAAAGTAGCATCAGTATCTGGTAACAGAGCCCAGTCTCGAAAAATAGCAATTATTTTAGAATTATTATCTTTAGCTTCTCCTGATGAGGCTAAATATATAACTCGGACTGTTTTAGAAGAATTAAGGGTGGGGGTGGGGGAAGGAACCATTCGAGATGCTATTTCTCAAGCATTTAATGTTGATAAAAATATTATAGATAGGGCGCATATGTTAACTAATGATTTAGGGTTGGTGGCGCGTGTTGCTCAGGAGGAAGGGGTAGAAGGACTTCAAAAATTATCATTAAAGCCAGGAAAACCGGTAAAACCTATGTTGGCTCAATTAGCTGAAGGAATAAAGGCTAGTGTGGATGAAATGGGTAGAGTATTTTGTGAGACAAAATATGATGGTATTAGAGTTCAAATTCATAAAAAAGGATCAAAAATAATGATATTCACCAGGCGTCTGGAAAATATTAGTAATGCCGTCCCGGATGTAATTCAATATATTGAAAATTCTCTTCCAGATGAGGATTTTATTGTAGAAGGAGAAATTATTGTTACTGATAATGGTAAACCCATTTCTTTCCAGTATATTTTACAGAGAGTACGCCGAAAATATGACATTGAAAAAGCAATGGAAGAAGTTCCATTAACACTTTATCTTTTCGATGTTCTTTATTATCAAAAACCACTTATAGATGCTCCTCTTGAGATAAGAAGAGAAACATTGGAATCAATTGTCAAACTCGAAGAAAATAAGATTCAACTATCAAAACAGGTTAAAACTGATCGTGAAAATATTGAGGAAGCAGAAAAACTATTTAAGGATTCTATAGATCAGGGGCATGAGGGAATTATGATTAAAGATCCTACTGCACCTTACATCCCTGGAATTCGCGGCAAGAAAATGCTTAAATATAAGGCGGAACCCGAAACCCTGGACGTTGTGGTTGTGGGAGGAACTTATGGGAAAGGAAAAAGGGCTCACTTTGTAGGATCCTATCTTTTAGCACTTAGCGATGAATTCGGGGACTTAAAAACTATTGCTCACGCTGCCACGGGCTTAGATGACCAAATGCTTCTGGAGCTTTCTGAAAGGATGGAAAAACTTATTGTAGAACGAAAAGGTCAAAAAATTGCGGTAAAACCTCACATATTTTTGGAAGTTGCTTATAGTGAAATAGTAAAGAGTCCAGAATATGAAAGTGGTTATTCACTACGATTTCCGGTCATTAAAAGAATCCGCGATGATTTGAGCTTGGAAGATATTGATACTGTTCAAAGAGTAAATTCCATGTTTAAAGGCCATTAATTATCTTTTATCTATTTTTAAATTTATCATAAATCCATAAATTTATTACGTATTTAATTTATTTTATTACTATGGTGTGGTAATAATTGATAAATGGTGATATTTATGGAGGATCAACAGATATTTAGAGTCGCTTTAGCTGTGGCTATGGTGGGCATTGTGGGGATGATAGTTTTTGCAAATGATATCAGCCCAAGAGAGATAAAAATAAAAGAAATGACTCATTCAATGGCTGATGAAGAGGTAATTTTGGATTGTTTTGTAGAACAGGTTAAAAAGGCCTCTGGCAGTGATACTTATTTTTTAAGGGTAAATGATGGAACGGCAAAAACAACAATAGTCCTATTTGAGGGAACTGCTCACGAAATAGAAAAAGGGGGATTAAATTTGAAACTATTAAATAATAGGAGAATTAGGGCAACAGGAACAGTTACAAATTATAAAGGCGCTATGGAACTTGTTTTAAAGGACCAAAATTCGCTGAAACTGATATAAAGAGTCCTATTGTCAACCATTTAACCTAATAAATTCCAAATACTTTTTATTAAGTAATCCTCAAAATTTAAAGTTTATATAGTAATTGGATATAAGATAAAATAATTCATTTTTCTATTTAAATTATATCTGGTGGGTTAATGTCAGAAGGGGTTTCCAATTTAATTCAAAAATGTGAAAACTGGTTCATATTGCTTCCAGCAATAATTGTTTTTTGTCTGGTTTTAATACCTACTTTAAAGTACCAATGGCCATTAAGTTGGGACATATTTTATCACATCCACCTAAGCGAACTTTATTTTCAAAATGGGTTAACTTACTGGGATATGTTAACATATGCTCCTTATGGGCGGCCTATTTATTATGCTCCTCTTTTCCACTTTACTCTTTTAAATATTTCCAAAATCTTTAATATAAGTTTATTTGATGCAGCCAGATACTTACAACCTGTTTTAACATCATTAATTGTATTGTCATTTTCTCTGGCGGTTTCAAGGATTTATAATTCAACTGCGGGGTTTTTAACAGGCATATTTGTCATGTTCACTCCTTTATTTTATAGGATGGTGCTGCCCATACCTGAAGCAATGGCAATGATGTTTCTACCACTAATAGGCTTATTTTATTATCTTTCTTTAGAAAATAATGATTTTAAATATGCATTATTGGCGGGTATATTTTGGGGATTAACTTTATTGACCCATATGCTTTCTGCAGGCATAATTATATTAGTAATTATAGTTTTTACCATAATTTCAAAAATTAAAAACAGAGATACTCGTGTCAAATATTTTATCTTGTTTTCAGTGATAGGTCTCTTTATAGCTGCAATATGGTGGCTGCCACTGCTTATTAAATATGGTTATGTATTCAAATCACCACCTGCTGAAGGTTATCTGCCGGATAGGTACATGGATGTTTTTGGAAGCATTCCTTTTATATTTGGGGCAATAGGTATTCTTCATCTCCTCCAGAGAAAAGAAAAAAGAGATATATTGTTTATTTCATGGCTATTTACTGTTTTAGTAGTAAGTTTATCCTTTTTTATAGGGGTTCCTGTTATAACTGATCGGATTTTAACTTTTGCAGTATTTCCTCTTATGGCCTTAGCAAGTATAGGGGTGGGAAGAGTCAACTTCAATAGGGATAAAAAACCATTCTATGTATTAATTATCTTAATAACAATTTTGGGTTCCTACAGTGGGTATATCACCCTGCAAAAAGGACAAATTGCAGTATCGGACTCAGAAATTGATATAGCGCAATGGTTTAAAAATAACGGTGATAAAACGAGAGTGGCGGTGTTTGATAATTTCCTCATGGACCCAGTAGTGGTATCCATTTCTAAACAACCTGTTTCTGCAGGGGGATATGCTCCAGGTATGGTAAATGCAATTGATATTAATAAATATTTAAGTGGCAACTTCACAAGCAGTGAAATTGATATGGATAACGTGGGGTACTTAATACTTAAAAATAATGCCACTGACCCTCCTTATGGTGAAGTGGTTTATCAAAACAAAGCATATAAAATTTTTCAATTTTAAAAATTAAACCTATTAACTGGTAATAACTATTATTTTAAGTGTAAAATGGAATAGAATATTATAATTAAAGCATTATGACTAATTAATTTAAAGATTATGAATTTATGAGGTATCAAAAATGAAACGATTGTTTGGAACTTTTGGAGTTAGAAGAGTGACTAACCAGGAATTAACGCCTGAATTCGCCTCAAAATTAGCTACAGCATATGGTACACTGATTCAGGGGAAAGTGGCTGTAGGTGGGGATACAAGAACTTCCACTCCTATGATAAAACATGCAGTTATAGCTGGTTTGCTGTCTTCTGGCTGTGATGTGATTGATTTGGGTTTGCTTCCTACTCCTGCTGTTCAATATGCAGTAAGAAATTACTATGATGGTGGAGTAATTATAACCGCTTCCCATAACCCTCCTCAATATAATGGGATAAAATTTGTCGATGAGGATGGAATTGGAATTAGGGATGATATGGAAGAAAAGATTGAAGATATGTTCTTCAATGAAAACCCTAAACGGGTCCCATGGGATGAAATCGGAGAAGTCACTACTAATGAAAGGATAGTTGAAGAATACCAAGAACAAGTTTTAAAGAGGGTGGATCAAGAATCCATTAAAAAAGCAGGATTAAAAGTGGTGGTAGATTGTGGTTCTGGGGCGGGGTGTTTCACTGCTCCATATATATTCCGAAAATTGGGTTGTGAGATTTTAACCATGAATTGTCAACCGGACGGATTTTTCCCAGGTAGAGATCCGGAACCTATTAAAGACAACCTAAAAGAATTAATTGAAGTTGTAAAGGCCACTGGAGCAGATTTAGGTCTGGCTCATGATGGTGATGCCGATAGAACCATATGTATAGATGAAAATGGAGAATTTGTTTTAGGGGATAAAACTTTTGCTCTGGTGGAAAAACAGATGCTCCAAGAAAATAATGGGGGCCTGGTGGTGACTACTGTGGCCACATCAACTGCTATTTATGATGTCGCAGAAGAAAACAATGGTGAAGTAATTGCTACAGCTGTTGGAGATCTTCTGGTTGCGCGAAAACTCAAAGAAGAAAATGGATTATTTGGTGGAGAAGAAAATGGTGGTTTAATTTTCCCTGATTTTGTTTATGGTCGGGATGCTGCACTTTCTGCTGCTAAGATAATTGAGATAATGTCTAAAACTAAAAAAACTCTTTCTGAATTAGTTTCTAAGTTACCAGTATATTATTCTGAAAAAATGAAGATTAAATGTCCTGATAATCTTAAAAGTCAGGTAATGGATAATATAGCCACTGAAATTTCCAATGATCCAAGTGGATATGAAGTAGACACCACGGATGGGGTTAAAATATTCACTCCCGATGGGTGGGTAATTATTAGACCTTCTGGAACTGAACCAATTTTCAGATGTTTTTCAGAAGCGGCTAATCAGGATAAAGCTACTGAAATGGCTCAGTGGGGAATATCTCTAGTTGAAAAATATTTATAAATTATTTTTCTACTTAAGATTTATTCTCTATCTGGTATTTCCATTAATTTTATTTTCATGTGGGATTCAAATCCCATCTTTTCCCAAAAAGAGTTAGATTTTTCATTTCCAATAGTGACTCCAACTTCAATAAATTGAATATTATTTGTTTTAAACCAGTTTAAAGTTTTTAAAAAGAGATTTTTGCCAATTCCTCTTCTTTGATATTTTTCTAAAACAGAGATATTATCGATTTCCCCATAAATATGCTCAGTATATACTGGAGGTTTTTCTAAAATACGAGCAAAACAATATCCTACAACTTCATCACAGTATTTTGCCACCAATATTAATGATTTCTGATCATTTAAATGGTCTAAAACATATTCTGCAAATAAATCAGGGGCTTCATGAGTTTTTATCAACTTGAAACCTCTTTTTTCATGGAAAAGGTAACATTCTTTGTACAATTCTTTTAAAGGCTTAACATCGTCAAATTCACATTTTGTTATAATTAGTTCCAAAAATATCCCCTCATATAAAATTTATAATGATAATCTTATTTTTCTGCAGGGCCCATGTCTTTCATTATAAATAAAATAATCTTCATGAAAAATGAGACAAAATATTTCTTTAAGGGATTTATTTTTAAAGGATAGAAATATTCCTCTTTATCTTTATAAAATTCATGATCTGCAGGCATGTATTCACCTAGAGATGATGTAAATTTCATGAATCTGAAATGCATGTACTGTTTAAATGTTGGTTTAGATACTCCTTTTTTTTCAAGGTTTTTATAGAATTTTAAAGAAGCTTTTTCAATTTTAGAGTGATTTTTCTTTTTTAAACCATTTCTCATGGGCCATGGGGGGTTTATAATTCCTAATTTCACCATATTCCCAAAACCCCATACTTGCATTATTTCCATATAATCTAAAGTTTCATTCAGCCCGGAACCTGCTGTGGATGCAAGAATCATGGCTTGCTGCTTGAAAAATATGGGTCGATGGAATACATAAGCAAATCGGTCAATAAAATTCTTCATTAATCCACTAACGTTCTGACAATAACATGGGGATACAAATATCACCCCATCGGAGTTAGTCATCATCTGCTCTATCTTTTCGCGGTCATCTTTCAGGGGACAATATTTTTCTCCGCGACTGATGCAGTTAAAACAGCCCCTACACATTTCCAGGTGCACATCTTGTAAGAATAGATATTCAAAATCCACAGAACCTATCTTATTAATTTGATTTTCAATTTCTCTCGTGGCCCGATAACTGTTTCCTTTTTTTTGGGGACTTCCAATAATTGCTAGAACTTTCATTTTCATCACATTATTTTATTTCAGTTTTTATTTGTTCTGATTGATTGTATTTTTTATTTTATTAAGCCTATAATCCGCATATTTTAATTTTAATGGTTCTAATGATATCTGGCCTTTTTTTAGATAGCAAGTATTTTTTCCAGTTCGGAATGGTTTATTTCTGTTGGAAAACCCTTCGTGTCCCAGTGATTTCGACAACCCACTTGTTCTAGTATAACGCACTGTGCAGGGATTCCCAAAGAATCAGATTTCCATCCGCCTGAAACCAAGTTATTAACACAAGCTACACCTACAACACCTAATTCGGCCTGATCTTTTTGGCTACTTTTTGAAAAAGCGGAAGATTCATGGGATACTATGTATACTTCAAATCCTTCTCTTAATCCTTTTTTATAAATACGCGCAACCGAACAGTCTTCATTGCACAGCATACATTTATTTCCTAACTTTTCTTCTTTTGAAGCACATTTTGTTTTGGCCCTCATGCATCCCGGGAGTAAAACGGCTTTTCTTGGCCTATCTCTAAACCTTTTTCTATACGCCCTATTCATTATTTCGGCCCCGATCATGTTTAGATGGTACTCGACCTGTTTTCTACCACAAAAAATTACATCTTCTTGGTTTAAGTGCTGGGCTAATTTTTGATCTAGGAAACTATTCACATTCTCGGTGTATTGATTTAAATTTTTACAGGCAGTTTCAGCGAACCAATCAGCAAACATTAAAATTTGAGTTAGTGATAATGTTATTTTGTTTTCACCCTTTTTATTTAAAAATTCCCTCCATATTTTCAGATGTTCCACTTCATACTTGTAATCTCCACTAGCATCTAACCACTTTATTAGTAGGTCTAGATTTTCTAGATTCAATTCAACAAGTTCATGGTGATCACCATCATCCATTAAGAACATTGTAGCTAAGATTCCTCTCACATCGTCTATCTCTTTTTTTAGAGATGGAATTTCATTTCTCAAATTTGAGAGTTTGTATAATAATTTTTGAGGTATTTCATCAAGTTTTAAAGATCTTTGTGAATAATTATTCCAAAAAACACCTATCATCAATGCTTCAAATACACACTCATCTTTTTTTAAATTTTTTGCGTAGGTTTTTTGCATAAATTTCTGAAATTCTTCTGCTAAATGACCTATAAACTCTTCAGACTCTTCTAAAACCGTTGAAGTGAACTTATTAATTTCTTCATAGTAATTTTTGGAACTTGATTGTAAATGGTAGGTTATGGGTTTCATTTTTTCACCTATTTGAGCTTGACACTTTCCAGGATGAACTTCATGTGTTCTTCCATATCATCAAACATCACTCGGAGGAATTTTTCGGGGTTGTCGGGGTATTTCAAAACGAAATTTTCTATTAATAGATAAATGGCATAGCTGAAATATTCCCGAGCCAATCTTTCAGGGTTTACAGGTTTTATAACCTTGTTTTCGATCATCATGGTGAATATTAATGTCCAAGCTTCTATGGGTGCTTCAATTAATTCTTTTAAAAAGAATTCTTTAATTTTAGGGTTGTGATACATTTCAATAAGCAATAATCTCCAAATTTTTATCATTTGTGGGTTATTCATACGTTCTTCAAACATTTTAGATCCCGCATGGTAAAACATTTCGGGGCTTTGTTTTAAAAGAATCTCCATTTCATCTTCTGGGATTCCAGTCTCTTCCATTTCTTTAATGAAATAACTTAATATGCTGTCGAGTATTGCCTCTTTGTTGGAGTAGTGGTTATATATGGAACTTTCCCTTATCCCTACTCCGCGGCCTATTTGTCTAATTGAAACTGCGTTAAATCCTTTTTGTGAGAAAAGATCAATGGAAACATCAAATATTTTCTCTTTGGTTGATTTTTGTGAGGTCATAATATTCACCTTGGTAACTAACATCTGTTCGTATGGTTGGGTTGGTAAAGTTAGTATTTAAAACTAACGTTCGTTAGTATAGCACTGTACTTCATTACATATAAAACTAACGTTCGTTCGTAAAAATAAATTGAAATTTTTTGAAAATGACAAATGAAAATGATTTTAAAACAAAAATTTATCTTATTTCTTTTGCATAAGTAATATCTATACGATTTTATGGTAGGGCCATGTCATCTTTTCCTAACACAGATCAGATATATCAATTTATTTTTGAAAGTAGCCTGGAAGCTATGCTATTAACTGCTCCTGATGGTTCTATTCTAAAATCTAATTCTGCAGCTCAAGAGCTTTTAGGATATTCAGAAGAAGATTTGTATAAAATAGGGCTATTAAGAATTTTTGATGAAGAGGATCCCAATTTAATGGTTCTTTTGAAAGAAATGAAGATTAAAGGAAAAGCTAAGGGTCAATTGACATTGATACGCAAAAATAGGGAAAAATTTTCCGGTTACATTTCTGCTCAAATATTTCACGATGAAAATGGGGATGAGATAACTGCTACGATTATCCGAGATTTATTTGAGAATAAAACAGAAATGGCCTTAGAAAAAAGTGAAAAACGTTATCATAATTTATTTGAGAATATGTTAGAGGGATATGCTTATTGTAAGATGCTTTTTGATGAAGAAGGCCAACCTCAGGATTGGATATATCTGGATGTAAACCCTGCTTTTGAAAAATTAACCGGACTTAAAAATGTTAAGGGCAAATTGGTAACAGAAATAATTCCTAAAATTAAGGAATTAGAACCCGAATTATTTGAAACATATGGTAGAGTGACTTTAACTGGAAATTCTGAAACTAAAGAGTTGTGGTTCAAACCATTACGTATTTGGCTGCATATTTCTGTTTATAGGCCTGAAAAAGAACACTTTGTTGCAGTATTTGAAAATATTACTGAACGTAAAAAAATAGAAGAAAAACTGAAATTTAGTGAGAAAAAATATAGAAAAATCTTTGAGAATGTACAGGATATATTCTATCAAACTAACCTTGATGGAAAAATCATAGAAATAAGTCCTTCCATTGAACGTTATTGTGGATATAAACCTGAATATTTGATAGGTAAACCCGTTGAAATGGTTTATTTTGATCCAGAGGATAGAAAAGAACTTGTAAAAGAAATCTATCAAAAAGGAGAAGTCAACGATTATGAACTACAATTAAAAGGTAAAAATAATCAAATGATTTTTGTTTCTACAAATGCCCACTTAATGTTAGATTCACAAAAAAATCCCTTGGGGATTGAAGGTTCTCTAAGAGATATTAATGATCGAAAAAATATTGAAATACAACTCAATAAGTCTTTAAAAGAAAAAGAAATGCTTTTAAAGGAGATCCACCACAGGGTAAAAAATAATTTGATGATTATATCGAGCTTACTAAACATACAGTCAAGGTACATTAAAGATACAGAATCTCAGGAAATATTTAAAGAAAGTCAAAACAGGGCTCGTTCCATGGCCATAATTCATGAAAGATTGTATCAATCAGTTGATTTGAAGAGAATTGATTTTGCGGACTATGTGAGAACACTGACCAATGAATTATTCAGAACATACACAGAAAACTCCAACCGCATAAAACTTAAACTTAATTTGGAACTAATCTTCTTGGATATAAACGAAGCAATACCTTTAGGGCTAATTTTAAATGAATTAATAACTAATTGTCTGAAACACGCATTTCCAAATGATATGGATGGAGAAGTTACTATTGAACTTTATGAGAATGAAAACTATTTTGAATTAATAGTTACAGATAATGGGATAGGATTTCCAGAAGGATTGGATTATTATAATACTCACTCTCTGGGTCTTCAAATTGTTAATAGCTTAGTGGATCAAATCGATGGAGAATTATTTATGGAGAATGTTTCTGGAACTCGATTTCATGTTAAATTTTATTAAATGTGATGATTAAACGTCTATGGATTTGAAATGGAATAAATTTCTTTTAAATCCAAATAGATTAATAATAAGTTATGCATTAATGGGGGGTTTTATCTGGCCAGGATTATTATTGTAGGGTCTGAGAATACTTTTGTGGAGGATCTTAAAAATTCACTTGAAAACATGGCTCATGAAGTTGTTTTCACAACAAGAAGTTTTGCAGATGTTCTGGATAAATCTAATTATTTAAAACCGGATTTAATTTTAATGGACACGGCACTGAAAGGAAATAGGGGGAATATTGTTACAGAAGGTATTAAAAAACTTGAAATGCCTCTAATTTTTTTCGCCGATGATTATAAAGAGTTTGATATGGGAAATAATTTGTTAAAAGACCATTATTCGTATTTATTAAAAAAATACGATAGAAAAGAACTGGAATATACAATTAAACTCGCTATTTTGAAGCAGGAACTGGAACAGAGATCAAAAGAAATAATTCAAAGTTCTCCTGTACCTCAATTTGTTATTGATAGTAAGCATAGGGTTATTTACTGGAACAAAGCTATGGAAGAATACAGTGGTGTAAAATCCAGTGAAATTGTCGGCACAAAAGATCATTGTAAACCATTTTATCCTAACAAAAGGCCTTGTTTGGCGGATTTATTGGTAGATGGGAAAGAAGAGGATATATTTAGGTGGTATCAGGGAAAATTTAAAAAATCAAAACTTCTTAAAGATGCATATGAGGGAGTTGATTTTTTTCAGGATATTGGCAACGAGGGTAAATGGCTTTATTTCACAGCATCGCCTATAAAAGATACTAATAACAATATTGTGGGTGCAGTAGAAACTTTTGTAGACATAACTGATAGGAAAAATACAGAAAAAGATCTTATAACTAGTGAAAATAAGTATCGCGCTCTTTTTGATAATGCAGATGATGGCATATTTTTACTGGAAGGGAAATATTTTATTGAATGCAATAAAAAAGTTTTGGAGATGTATGAGGTTAGCCGAGATCAGATAATCGGAAAAACGCCTGTAAACTTTTCTCCTGAACTGCAAAGTGACGGGGAAAGATCTGATGATAAAGCAAATAAATTTATTAATCTCGCACTTCAGGGAAATCCTCAACGCTTTGAATGGAAGCATATCCGCAAGGATGGCACTCCTTTTTATACTGAAGTAACTTTGAACCGGCTGAAAATAGAAGGGAATTATCTTGTCCAGGCCATAGTTAGAGATGTTACTCAAAGAAAAGAAACTGAAAATTTATTAAAGGAATCTGAAAACCGTTACAAGATGGTTGGAAATTTAATTTCTGATTTTGCTTATTCCTGTGTGTATAAAACATCTGGAATTTATGAGATCGATTGGATAACTAATTCTTTTTACCATATGACTGGGTTTACAAAGAATCAACTTGAATTAGAAAAGTGTTGGTTATTTTCAGTTCACCCTGACGATGATAAAATTGCCCATGATCAATTAAAAGAACTAAAGGCTGGATCAAGAAATGTTAGTATTTTCCGAATCAAGGACGTTAAAGGGGAAGTAAAATGGATTAAAAACCATGTTCAATGCGTAGAAGATAATGATTCTGGCAGATTACGTATCTATGGTGCGGCTCAAGATATAACTCAACTTAAAGAAAGAGAAGACACCATAAAAAAATCACTTCAGGAAAAAGATATTCTCCTCCAGGAAATCCATCATAGAGTAAAAAATAACATGCAGGTAATTTCCAGTTTATTAAGTCTTCAATCTCAGTATGTGGATGAAGATCTGCAGGATATTCTAGAGGGAAGCAGGAATCGGGTTAAATCTATGGCTTTAGTGCATGAAAAACTATATAGGTCCCATAATTTGAGTAGAATTGATATGGTGGATTATATTCAAAACCTAGTTTCTGATTTATTTTATTCCCATAGGGTGGATGAAGATTGTATTAAAATGTTTTTAGAAATAGATGATATTGAGTTCAATATTGAAACAGCTATTCCATGTGGTCTCATAATTAATGAACTGGTTTCAAATGCATTAAAATATGCTTTTCCTCAAGATAAATGTGGACAATTAATCATAACTCTACAAACAAAAGCAGATAATGATGATTATGAACTTATTATCCAAGATAATGGGGTAGGTTTACCGGCGGACTTTGACATTAATAAAATTGATTCATTGGGACTACAGCTGGTTTATAGTTTAATCAAGCAATTAGATGGGAAAATTGAACTGGAAATAGATTACGGCACGGTATTTAAAATCACATTCCCGGAAATGAAGTATAAAACTAGAATTTAACTTTTAAGGGCATATTTTATATAATTTGGAAAAATGTTCATTTTAACAAAATTATATGTTGGATATCAATGTTTTCATTAAAAGCAGGGGTACTGTATTTTTTAAAAAAATATGAAGTGATTTTTTTGATCACTCTGCTGGCATGAAAATAGCAAATAATCCCTGGATCAATAGGAAAACTCCAATTAATGAACCTAAATAAATTGGATTGAATGCATATAGTCCTATGAGAATAAATAGTATTCCCATTATGATGCCTATCGCTCCTTTGGCTTTAGGTGAGGATCCTACTCCTGATAAAAAGTCTATTACTCCCAACATGATTAGGAAAAATCCACCTAAATAAATCATCATTCCAGCAAATATGCTAAATGCTATTACTTTTCCAAATAAACCAATTCCCACTACTATGCCTATAATCCCCAGTACTAATGAGGCTATGCTAATTGCTTTATTTATGTCCCATGTTCCAAAGCTATGTGCAATTAACCATATTCCTAAAAATATTATTCCCAGTCCTGTTATTACACTAGCAGCAAATACGCCTATTAATGGAAAAGATATAAGTAAAATACCAAGTATTATCGCTAAAATTCCTAACAAAACATTATTTCCTTCTGCCATATATTTTTCCTCCGTTTAAGAGATATTATTAAAATATAATATGGAAAGTTTTACTTAATATAATTATTATTATTAAAAATTAAGATAGATAAACTTATTAATGAGTTATAATCCTTTTTTTAAATATTTTGGCTTATAATACTGTTTAATTATCTTTTTATCAAGTTAAAGTATAAAATAAGAAAAAAAAGGCTTGTCAAATTTTTTAATCTGCAAAGAACTGCATTATTCCAGAGAATATGAAATATATTCCTATTAAAAATCCTAAATAAAGAGGGTTCCATGCATACGTGCCTAGAATAATGTATAAAATACCCAGCACAATACCAAAAATACCTACTCCTTTCTCAGTAGTATCTTTACCTGCAAATAAACTAAAGAAACCAGTTATAAGTAAGAAAAATCCGGCAAAGTAGAACCAAAAGCTTGCTAAGAAACTGAATATCATTATATGTCCAAATAATGCAAGACCTATCATTAAAGCAATAATTCCCAGTATTAAAAGTGCAATACTACCTGCTTTACTATTTTTCCAAGTTTCAAAGCTTTGGATAAATAACCATATGCCTAAAGCCATTATTCCAATACCTGCAATTGCACTCGCTGTGAAAACTCCAAGCAGAGGGAATGCAAGGACTATTAGTCCTAAAATAATCGCTACAATTCCTAAAAGTATATTCTTTCCATCTGTCATTATACCAACCCCAATGTCTTGTTTAAACAAGCCCCTATAATTTAATTGTTAATACTTCAATATATATTTTATTTTGCGTACGTTTAGGGTGTGAAATAAAACTTAAAATGATAAATATGCCTAAAAAACCATATTATTGAATTTTTAAATATATAATTGGGATAAAACTTAGATCAATCCATAATATTTGCTAATATATTCAAAATAACATTTTATCTACCTTTACTAAATCATTATTTGAAGTTAAGACAGTGGATTTATAATCTAGATCGATATTAAACAATCTTGCATCTAAATGATTATTTAATTAAAAATATGGGACCGGAAATGATTAATATAGGTGAAGTGATTTTATGGCTGAGCTACCTGAGATAATTATTTTTGCACAACAGATGAACAAGCAACTATCTTCCAAAATATTTGATTCAGTGAATATTAAACAGGAAAAGATTTTAAATATGGACAAACCCCAATTCTCTAACTTAATAGTAAGAAAAGAAGTTTTGAATGTTTATCATAAAGGGAAATGGATTTTCATGGATCTTTCTGATGATTATTTTCTCCTTTTAAACTTGGGGATGGGTGCAGATATTTTATATCATGAAAAAAATCAAGAACTGCCAGAAGATTATCATATTCATTTTAATTTCACAGATAATTCGGGCTTCACCTGTAAATTCTGGTGGATAGGTCGAGCTGAACTTATTGCTTCAAATGAATTATCTGATCATAAGCCCACAAAAGATATCGCTATATCTCCTTTAGATCATGATTTTGATTTGAAACATTTCGAAAATTTAATTAAAGGACGTTCTCAAATAAAAAACATTCTTTTAAACCAGAAAAAGATAGGTGGTATTGGGAATGTATATGTTCATGATATTCTTTTTAAAGCACAAATACATCCTAAAAAACTAGTAAATCAATTAGAACATTTTCAAATTGAAAATCTATATCATTCCATGGTTAATCAATTAAAAGATGCCCTTGAGAAAGGTGGACTTTTTTATGAAAAAGATTTCTTTGGTAAAGAGTGGGGTTTTACCCGAGACTATTTTTTGGTTGCGTATAATGAGGGTAAACCTTGCCCTGTATGTGGAACCACTATAGAAAAAATAAAAACAGGTAGCACATCATCATATATATGCCCCGAATGCCAAAAATTATAATATTTTTCATAAATCAACTATTAAGCCGTTAATGTGTTAGCTTTAGATTAAATGATTCATTTGAGATTATTTTCTTATATATTTTTTAACAATTTGTCGCAAAAAACTCTAATTTCGAATTTATTAATTACTTGTAAAAACATATGTTAATTTAAAAAGATTTAAATTAATATGAAGAGGGGTTTGAAGTGTTATCTAAGAAAAAAAATCTCAGAAAAATGGAAAAATCGCAAAAAGAAATTACAAGTACATTTGGAAGCAGATATTTCACAGAAAGCGTTCCTAAGTATGAAATGCCTGAGGAGGGTATGCCTCCTCGGGCTGCTTATCAATTGATACATGAAGAACTGAACTTAGATGGTAATCCGGCTTTGAATCTGGCCAGTTTTGTAACAACTTGGATGGAATTAGAGGCAGATAAATTAATAATGGAGAGTATGGGTAAAAATTTTATAGATAATGATGAATATCCCCAAACATCTAAAATTCAGGACAGAGTGGTTAATATGCTGGCCAGGCTTTTTAACGCCCCTCATGAATGTAAATCTGTAGGTACGGGGACTATAGGTTCATCTGAAGCTATCATGTTGGGACTTCTGGCCCACAAATGGACATGGAAAAAGCGAAGACAAAAAGAAGGCAAACCATTTGATAAACCAAATATTGTAATGGGAGCAGATGTACACACTGTATGGGAAAAATTCGCCCTTTATTTTGATGTTGAATTAAAATTAATTCCATTAGAACGGGATAATTATACTATAACTCCTGAGGATGTGGCCAAGGAGATAGATGAGAATACTATCTGTGTGGGGGTAGTATTAGGGACTACATTCACTGGCCAAATGGATCCCATAAAGGAAATTAACCAACTATTAATTGAAATCAAACAAACAAAAGGTTGGGATATTCCTTTACACGTGGATGGTGCCAGTGGCGGATTTATAGCACCATTTGTCTATCCTGAAATGGAATGGGATTTTAGATTGGAACAGGTGAAATCCATAAATGTCTCAGGACATAAATATGGTTTAGTATATCCGGGAGTAGGATGGCTAGTTTTTAGGGATAAAAAAGACTTGCCGGATGAATTAATATTTAAGGTCAATTATTTGGGTGGATTAATGCCTAATTATTCACTTAATTTTTCCAAAGGTAGCAGTACCATTGTAGCACAGTACTACAATTTTTTGAGATTGGGTAAGAATGGTTATAAAGATATCATGAAAACTATGATGGCAAACTGCAAATATATGGCTCAAAAATTAGAAGAATCAGGGAAATTCGAAGTTATCAATAAAGATTTAATGTTTCCATTGGTAACTGTGCAATTAAAAGGCGCGGATTTCACAGTATTTGAACTATCTCAAAAATTAAGGGAGAAGGGATGGATTATCCCAGCATATACTCTTCCACCAGATGCCCAGGATGTGGAAGTAATGAGGATGGTTGTAAAAGAAAATTTTGGACGAGATATGGTGGATAGCTTACTGGCAGATATTATGGAATCTTACGATGGATTGGAAAAATCAGAGACAAAAGAAAAAGATAGGGATAATCTAACGCTCTTATATTAATTATTCATCTATTTTTTTGGGTTCTCTCTAGAAGAAAGAGTATTGCTCCAATAAAAAATAAGATGGCGCCAATAAATGTTCCTAAATTCATGAATGTTATATTTTCTGGAAGGCCTGTAGAAGGCATAACATAAGCAAAAAGTGCAGAAATACCAAATGATAATGAACCAAGGAAATTTACGCCATTAATCCACCAAGATATATTTCTAGGTTCCCACCAGAATAATTTATGATTAAATCCTAGCCATGCCAGTGAACTGGAAATTAAAAAACATATAGATCCAAAAGCGTCAGGAGTCCAGACAATGTCATCTACTAAAGTCGCTGTTAAAATAGTATGTATGGTATAAAATGTGCTCATATTGTATAATATGGCTCCAATTAATTGTACTGATGCGGACCACCAATCAATTCGCAATGGACTAAAAATCCATATTTTAACTTGTCTTTTATCAGAGAAAATATGATTGGAAGCATTGTTCAATTTTTGAGGACTATTTATTGTTTTCAGATACTGCAAAAATGCAGCAGATGTGAAAAATAGAGATCCCGTAAAAAAAGTTATATTATTGTAAAGGTTGCCCACTATTTTGCTATATGTGGGAAATGCACCCAATCCAAAAAGTATTGCACCTATAGCAAATAATACTCCAATCCACCATTCTGCTGATTGAGGAGCCCACCAAGTAGTTCTATAACTTTTTTCTTGTTTTTCACGAGAATTCCAATGAATTTTATCCCATTCACAAGTTTTTGGGCAGGATTTTGCTGATAAAAGATCCACAAGCATCACATTCTAATCAAGAAAATTTATCTGGAGGTGTTAAATGGAAAAGGACGTTCTTTTTTTTCAAAGTTTTCATTTTGAAACAATTTCCTCAACTTAAACTGGTTAATTATAAATTCTCCAGACATTCATCCAACAGTACTTTAACATCATCATTTTTGGGATTGATCATTAAAGCTTTGTTGAAAGAGTCAGAAGCTTCTTTAAAACGGTTTAACTCCATTAGCACTACTCCGCGATTACCCCAAATTATATCATTCTTTGAATCTAAATTTAATGCTTCAGTATAACATTCTAATGCTTCTTCTAGTCTTCCTAGCTCTAATAAAGCATTTCCTTTTCTATTCCATGCAGTAGCGTTAGCTTCATCTTCTAAAACAAGTTCAAGTGCTTTATCATAGGACTCTAGAGCTTTTTCTGTTTTCCCCAGATCAGACAATAAATTTCCTCTTGCATTCCATACTTCGGGATTGCTGGGATCCAATTCCAGCACTTTATTATATGTATCCAGTGCTTGCAAGTTTTTTCCAAGCATCTCTAAAATAAAACCTCTCCAATATAATACAACATTATTTTCGGGGTTTATTTTAAAAGCAAGATCATTGCATCTTAGAGCTTTTTCGGTTTGACCTGAATTTAAAAGAGCTATTGCTTTGTTATTAATAATAAACTCATTCTGAGGTTCAATTTTCAATGCATCATTATAACATTTTAATGCTTCTTCAAAACGACCTAAACGAGTTAAATTGTCCCCTTTTTTATTCAATATATAGATGTCTTCGGGGTCAAATTTTAATGCAGCAGTATAACACATTTCTGATTTATGATATTTTCCGGAATCAAATAATATATCTGCTCTTTGAGTGATCATTGCCTTTTCATTAATTTTTTCCCCTTCCCACTCTTCAATAGGCAATTTTTTGAATCTTATAACTTGAAAGGCAGTATCTGCTTTTATTTTATCAGAGTACATTTTTTTAAATTCATTTTCAAGCTCCAAACTATCTTTAAAACCTTCTTCCTGAGCTAAATCATCATTCTTAATAATATCTTCAAAATTTAATATTTCCACGTCAGTTACTTCAGCTTCGAATATCTTGCGACGTTCTTTAGATACCAAATTCCAATAACAATGGAGCCTATCTCCTTTATTAAGAGGTTTTTTCCATAATTTACGAATAGTCATGGTTTTTTGACCAGTAATAAGGTCTATATTACGACTTCCGAAGGATAAAATTGGCATTTTTAACTCAATTCCTTATAATTTTTAGATATTTTCTTCACCAAATTCAGCAGTTTTTACTCTAACTTTTTTTAAAACGGGTTTAACAGCAGCTGCAAGTTTTTTTAATTGGTCTGGTGATGGGCTGGGTGTATCTGCTAAAGCAGGATCAAGAACTACTTTATTTCTAAATTGTTGTAATGTATATAAATCACACTCTATCTCTCTTGAAATCTGTTTAATATCATTGGGAGTTAATAGTCCTGGAACATATGTTGTTTTACATTCTAAAAAAGTTTCAGGAGATTTTAAGGCCACGTTCATGCTTTTCTCTACTTTTTCTCCTATGTCTGATTTAATGATGCGGGGATAACTATCAAAAGGTGCTTTAATATCCAGCCCAACATAATCAACCAGATCAATTATTTCCTTTAATCTTTCAGGATAACATCCATTAGTATCCAGTTTAGTCTCCAGAGATTTAGATTTAGCGTATTTAAGTATTTCCACAACATCTTTTTTCTGCATTAATGGTTCCCCTCCAGTTACCACTATACTGTCTATAAAATCGACTGCATCATCGATTTGTTGAAATAACTCTTCCAAAGTAATTTCATTTCCGCCAACAATTATCTCGGGGTTATGGCAATAGGGGCATCGGAGAGGACAGCCTCCAGTGAAAATTACTAAAGATATGCGCCCTGGAAAATCTAAAGAGGATATGACTGTTCCACCAAATTTCATACTAATTCCTTAGTTATTCTACTAATTTTTTCAAAATATCAATAAATTTTGCATCTTCTTCTAATGTACCTACACTTACTCTGATCCAGTAATCGTCGAGTCCTTTGAATGATTTACAGTCCCTAACAATTACTCCTTTTTCCAAAAGTTTTTGAGCAATTTCAGTCGAATTCATCCCTGTTTTGCGAACATTTACTAATATATAATTGGCTTTAGAGTTAAAAACATTTAATTTTTCTATTTGGGACATTTGATCATATAAAAACTCTCTACTCTCAATGGAGTATTCTTGGGATTTTTTTATGTACTCTGTATCATTTAAGGTGGATAGGGCTGCTACATGGGCAAGTTTAACCAGGCTAAAGACCGGCTTCACGCGGTGCATGTATTCAATTACCTCTGGATCGGCAAGCCCATATCCTATTCTCATACCTGCAAGGCCTAAAACTTTTGAAAAAGTTCTCATAATGAAAAGATTAGGATAATCACTCAAAAGATCCACATTATCCACTAATGAAAACTCGAAATAAGCTTCATCAACCACAACCAGGGCATCAGTAGATTTTAGTATGGTTTTAATGTCTTTTGCACTGATTAAACCACCTGTGGGGTTGTTTGGTGTGCATAAAAACACCAATCTTGTTTTTTCACTTAATGAATTCAGTACAGATTGCACATCAAGTTGATTTTGTTCAACATCCCATTTGGCATAAACTGGTACTGCGCCATGGCTTTGTAAAGTGAATTCATAATACATGTATGAGGGCAATGGAACAATAAATTCACAGCCAGGATCAATGAAAGTTTTTCCCAGAACTTCAATAATTTCATCAGCACCATCTCCTCCAATTATCACCTGCTCTGGAGAAACTCTGGAGTAATTAGCAATAGCTGTTTTCAAATCTTCCAAACCAGATTCGGGATATTGGTGTATGGTGTTTAATTGTTCTTTTATTGCTTTTAAAGCATTAGGGGAGGGCCCTAATGGATTTTCATTGGATCCAAGTTTAATAATTTCATCTTTATTTAAATTATATTCTTTAGCAATTTCATTAATGGATCGACCAGGAATGTAAGGATCCATTTTGTTGATAATTTTTCTTATTTTAACCATATAATCACTTGATAATTAATCAGATTCTTTATAAAATTGAATTAATTAATTTAAGAATTATTGATTAGATATGTAAAAGAGATATTTTAAATTGTTTGTATAAATAATAAAAGTTGTTTAATATATTAAATCAAGCTGTTTTCTGCTAGTTTAACGTATCTTAAAGCGTTATTTTCTATGGATTTAATTTGATCTTCATTTAGTGGCCTAATTAATTTAGCAGGTAATCCCAATATTAAGCTGTTATTTGGAAACTCTTTATTTTCACTTACTAATGCGCCTGCACCTACAATAGAATTTTTTCCAATTCTAGCACCATTGAGTATAGTTGCATTCATGCCGATTAAAACGTTATCCTCAATTTCACAACCATGTAATACTGCGGCATGCCCAACAGAAACGTTTTTCCCTAATTTAACCACATAGCCCTGTGAAGAATGTATTACGCAGTTATCCTGAACATTAGAATTTTTCCCAACAATTATGGAATCTCTATCTCCTCTTAAAACAGCGTTATACCATATAGAAACATTTTCACTTAATTTGACATCCCCTACTATATGGGCTCCTGGAAATATTCTAGCAGTATGGTGAATAAAGGGTTTTTTATTCAATAAATCACCTCTTTTTTAAAATAAGGCGGATTTTAGTTTTATTTTAAAAGAATATTAATGATTAAGGATTATTAATTACCTGATGTTCTTGCACTACCAATACTATTGTATTGGATTCAACATCTCTGTAAATAACTGTTCCGGATCCAATTTTACAGTTGATACCTACATTTACTCCTGGATTAAAACTGGAATTTATGCCTGTCTTGACATTATCTCCAAATACAACTCCTAGCTTTCTTCGTCCAGTATGTACTCTCTCGCCCTTCACTGTCATTTTAATTGCATTGTCATCAAATCTCAGATTGGCGATGTTTGTCCCTGCAGCAATATTACATTGGGCTCCAATAATTGAATCTCCAACATAAGTTAGGTGATTTACGTTAGTACCATCCATAATAATTGAATTTTTTATTTCAACTCCATTTCCTACACTTACATTATTTCCCAATGATGTGTGACCACGTAAATATGTATTTGGTCCAATATCACAGTTTTCACCTATGTGGGCTGGTCCTTGAATGTAGGTACCTGAACGAATGATGCTCCCTTTTCCTAATACAACTGGACCATTAATATTAACTCCTTTTTCTATCTGCCCCTTAATGTCACAATCAATGGTGGAGAGAATCTGTTCATTTATTTCTAGAAGCTCCCATGGCCTCCCAACGTCAATCCATTTCTTATCAGTTTTGATACCAATCACATTTAATCCATCATCCATCTGCATCTGGAGAGAATCTGTTATTTCATATTCCCCTCTGGAAGAGATAGTTGTTTTGTCAATACATGAGAAAATATCGGTATCAAAGATATAAATTCCTGTGTTGATGAGATTGCTGGGCTCTTCACCTTTTTTAGGTTTTTCAACAATTTTAGTTACCCATTGGTCATCCATTTCAACCACACCAAAAGCACTGGGATTTTCTACTTCAGTTAACACCATCATGGATTTAGCATCCCGTTCATGGTACTTATTTATGAGTTCACCTAACAGATTTGGATCAAGAATTATATCGCCATTAAGGACAATGAATGGCCCTTCCAGATGTTCTTTAGCCATTCCGATTGCATGTGCGGTGCCTAATCGTTCTTTTTGAGTCACGTAACTTATATTGACTCCTAAATCAATTCCATCTTTGAAATGTGCTTTAACCATTTCTTCATGATATCCAACAACTATCAATATGTCTTTGATGCCTGCATCACGAAGGGCTTCCACATTGTATTGGACAATAGGTTTTCCACCTACTGGTATCATTGTCTTGGGCCGACTTAAGGTTAGAGGGCGCATACGCGTCCCTTCACCTGCACTTAGAATAACAGCTTTCATGAAATCGCCTGATTAAAATATTATTTAATAATAAGTATTGATGATTTTATTTCATCTCTTTCTTAATAAATTCTGAGGAGATACGGTAAATATCTTGAGCCATTTCTTTTGTTTTCCCTTCCAATGTGATACGTATATATGGCTCAGTACCTGATGGCCTGACCAGCACCCAACTATCATCCTCGAAAGAGATTCTAATGCCATCAATGTTATTCACATTTTGCACTTCTGTAAAATAAGCTTCTAACTCATCCTCTACCTTTTTCATTATTCTTTTTTTGTCCTCATTAGGGCAAGGTAATTTTTCTCTCATAGTTGGATATTCTGGTATGGATGAGAGTAATTCAGATAGGGCTCCTTCTTGTGATACAATTTCTGCCACTCTCAGGGCAGATAATATGCCGTCTGGACACATGCAGAAATCTGGATGTAACCATGTGCCTGATGGCTCTCCACCGAATGCAGCACTATTCTCTACTATGGCTTGGGCTACGTGAACATCTCCCACCTTTGTCCTAATTACTTCTCCTCCTAGGGGTTTTACACACGCATCAATACATAATGATGCATCTACAGTAGTGATTATTTTACCACCTATGTTACGGGATATTAGTGCCAGTAGTTTGTCAAAATCTGCCATATTTCCTTTTTCATCTACAGCCACCATACGGTCTGCATCACCATCATGAGCAATGCCTAAATCTGCACCAGTTATCTGCACGGTTTTCATTAAATCCTGTAGATTAGCTTCATTAGGTTCTACTTTCCGGCCTGGAAAAAACCCATCTACTTGGGAGTTTAAACTTAAAACATCACAGCCTGCTTTTCTTAATATTAATGGGGATAGATGAGCAGCAGCTCCAGAACCACAATCTACAACTACTTTTAAACCCGGTTTAATATTGACTCTTTTTAGAATATCTTCTATATATGTCTGAGTTATATCTTTTACTTGTTGTATTTTTCCAAGATAATGCCATTCTTTTTTTAAATAAGATTTATTATGAATTATAGTTTCTATTTTCCTTTCCTGTTCATAACTATAAGCCATCCCATCTGTATTCCATAGTTTTATCCCATTATCTGTGGAAGGATTATGAGATGCAGTTACCATTACTCCTGCAGAAGCATTGAGCTTAAATGCAGCATAACCAACTAATGGTGTGGGAACCATCCCCATTTGGAGTACATTACATCCAACTTCTAATAACCCTGCACTCAGGGCACTTTCTAACATTTCACTGGATGTTCGGGGGTCATGTCCAATCACAACATTTCCTTTACCACCTAAGTAAGTCGCCAAGGCTTTTCCAACATTAAGTGCTAGTTCACTTGTGATGAGGGTTCCCATTTCTCCTCTGATTCCTGAAGTTCCAAATAAACGTGGCGATTCTTCCATTTTTCCACCCAACGATATTTAATATTTTAGTAATTTATTGGCTATTAAATGAAATTAAGCTCCAAATTTCTCTGATTTATTCATAAGATCCATTAGGATGTTCATTATATCAGAGCCTCTAATACGCCCCAAACCTCCTTTTGCAGCAGATATCTCACTGAATTGTTCAACATCATCTACTCTAATTTCGGGGCCGGTTATTACAAGTGGTACTGGATCTCCGGTGTGATCCATAACAGATATTGGCGTGGAATGATCTGCAGTTAAAATAAAATAAGTTTCTGGGAGGTTTTGTAGTTTTCCAATGACTTCATCTACTTTAGAGATGAAATCTATTTTTTCTCGCAAATTTCCGTCATGCCCTGCTTCGTCTGCACCGTCGATATTAATTAAAATAAATTCGTAATTTTGAGAAGATTCTTTAATGCTTTTAGTTATACTGTCCAAATCGGTATCCACGCCACCGGTAGCCCCTTCAACTTCAATAATATCCATCTTAGCAAGGTTTCCAATGCCCTTTATCAGCCCGGTTTCAGCAATACATGCTGATTTCAGCCCATATTTCTCATTAAATGGTTCAACATCAGGAACAGCACCGGCTCCACGGGGAAGAATTATGTTAGCGGGATTTTCATTGTTTTCAATTCTTTGAATGTTAATGGGATGATCTTTCAATACATCATATGATGTTTCAACCAATTTATTTAAAATAGCAGCTGTTTTTTCAGCCTCTTTTGAGTTATTCAGTGGTTTAACTTTTTTGGGTGGTTTACCTTCACCTTTAGGATCCGCGTCTGAAACTTGATCAGATAAACCTTCTCCCCTAAGTACTAAAACCGCCCGATGTCCTGTGGATTCTTTAAATATAATTTCCACATCTTCAAAACCATCTAATTTTATGGAGTTAATGGATGATGCAATCTGATCAGTTTTTTCTCTTATTCTCCCGGCACGTCTATCTACAATTAAACCAGTTTCATCGGCAGTGGAAAAATTACATCTAAATGCAATATCTCCTGCCATGACTTCTACTCCAACACCTGCGGCCTCAAAAGGTCCTCTACCAGTGTAAACTTGATATGGGTTGTAACCTAAAATTGATATGTGGGATGTATCGCTTCCAGCTCTTATTCCTGGTTTAATAGGATCCATAATTCCATTTATACCGTTTTTTGCCATTTTGTCCATATTTGGAGTTTTAGCTGCTTCTAATGGGGTTTGATAGTCAATTTCTTTCAAGGGACGATCTGCCATCCCGTCAATTATCATTATTATCCCTTTCATTTTATCAACTCGATATGGTGTTAAACAAGTATTATTCCTATAAATGCTCCAGTAAGCGTGGCCAGTAGATTCACATGCTCATTGCTAAGATAGTTTCGTCTTTCTAAAACAGCACCTAGTATGCTATCCATAAAACAACCTACAGTACCTGAAATAACTGCAATCTTCAGGGAAATTAAAGGGTCTGGATAAATCCCCAATAGGTATGCAAAAACTCCAATTGCTCCTGCACCTATAATCCCGGCGGCAGTTCCAACAATAGATATTCCACCATCTGTTCCTGGAGAAACTTTTTTTAAGTTAGTTATAAGTCGAGGTGTTTTTACTACGCCAACTTCACTTGCCAGTGTATCCGCAGTGGCAGTTGCCACAGAACCAATAAAACCACCTACAAATCCATCGTAATAACCAAAAGCAGCCATTACAAAAGGAACTATTCCATTGGAAATAACATTTTTTGCACTTCGCTTTCCTTCATAAACACCGATTTCTTTTTTGTAGTCGTGTTCATATTTAGTAAATGCGAAACCCAAAATAAGAAAAATTAAAATTAAAAGGAGCCAGTTGAAACCGGCTGAAAATATGATTATGACACCCATTGCAACCATGAAAAGTGATCCTAATAAATCAAGAGCTCCTCGAAAGTAAGTTAAGAGGCCCATGACCAGACAGAGGATCACATATTCCCAGTTTAACATTTATGGTCCCAGTTCATATTTTTTTAAATTAGTATTTATTCTAAGACTTTAGTCTTAATGATTTCCACTCGTTTGAGAGGATAAATCTTTTTGGCTTTGTGATAAACCTCGGAAGCTACTTTTCCAGTAACAACTCCTTCTATCAGTTCAGTGAAACTTTTCTCAGCAGCCAAATTTTTCACAAGTTCCTGTATAGTTTCTCTCATGAATTTCTGCTGGGAAGATTTCGCTCTTCTAGTGGTTATAGCCAATACATGAACCTTCATTTTGTTTCCGTCGTTAGTTTCCACAATGACTGGAGCATCAATTCTACTGGTTCCTCTTCGGATCATGCTTCTGACATAATCGGTGGTTACTTGATGTCCAATAAATTTAGTGTGAGCAGTATTTCCAGCTACATCACTAACTTGGAATTTTAATTTCACGTATTGTTTGGAGAAGTCACCTGTTAATTCTCTCATAGTGGCTTCTACTCTTCTTTTTAAGAGGAAATTAGGGTCCCGGGATGGAGTAGATCCAATTTCGTTTTCTCCAAATGCTTTAGGACTAGTAATCTTGTACCAAGTTTTTTCTTTCCATGTGTCGCGTACTCTTCTTCGTCTCGCTTTAGCCATATTATCACCTATCTGTGAAATAGTAAATAGAATTATTAAAATTCTTATTAAATTTTTAAAACCTTATTTAAAATACTAATCTGAATCATCTTGAGCACTTTAATTATAAGTCTCATTATGATTAATAAAGTTATGTAACTGTATTTTAATAGATTTCACGGGTAATTTTACTTAAAATAAACCCACTAAAAATCATGATTATTGTTAATTTTACATAAAGTATACATGTAAATTAATATGCCAATAATTATAGAATTAATTTTTAATTAGAAACCCGCCCTAAGGGTAGCATAAGTTTTTTTATTTCTACTATTTAAAACTGTGGTTATTGTAGAAACAAATTGATGAAAATACTTAATATAAATTAGAACAGAGGTTTTTTCATAAACTTATAATGCTTAACATATCTTTTTAAAACATTTTCTACAGAACCCCTGTCTTCTACTAATTTTAACCCGGCTTTTTCTATACCGAATTTACCATTCATTCCGACTTGAACACAGATTACCACATCACAATCTTTAATGGCTGCTAATGACTTTTGCCATTGGTGTTGTTGGTTGGGGTCGATAGAAACCTCTCTTGTTTCTATGAAATTTGTTTTATCTCCATCAAACTCATATATAAGAAATCTATAGGCTTTTCCAAAATGTAAATCAACATCTTTATTATTTGATGATGCTAAAGCGATTTTCATAATAGCTACTCCCGGGGGCTTTTTTGATTTTCAACTATTAAAATATATGCTCTTATAATTATATTGAATTTGTTTTAAAATAGGTTTAAATAATTTTAATGTTTTAAACCCACAAAAACAGGTCTTCCTTCAGACTTCACGTCCCACACTTTAGAAGTAAATTCATCATAAACTACGGTCTTAAATCCGATATCTTCCATTAATTCCAGAACTTTTCCAGTTTCAAATATTCCTAATTCATGTTGATCTATGCTAAAGTCCATTTTCCCATTTTTTTTCACTAAGAATACGAAACTTGCATTAAAAACACCGTTTTCTAAATGGGATTGTCCAATTCTAGCTAATTCTAAATCTTTTTCCACCACAGTATCTACACTAACCCTACCTTCTACCCAATTTTCTCGATTTAGTCCCAGGTCAAATATTAGCAGACCTCCACTTTCTAAAGTCATGTAAAAATTTCGCAGTGTTTTTTCAAGTTCATCCTCATTGGTATTGTAATTAATGGCAGAGAACATACAGATAATTGCATCAAAAATTTTTTCCAAATCCATGTTTTTCATATCGCCCTGAATGAATTCTAATTCCGGAACTTTTTCTTTGGCAATTTTAAGCATCTCATGGTTTAGGTCTAGGCCTAAAACTTCAAAATTGTTTTTTAAAAGTAAAGCGTGATTTCCAGTTCCACAAGCAACATCTAACATGGTTTTCCCAGAACTTGTGCTATGTTCATTCACAGCCCATTCAATGAACTCTACTTCTCGATGGTAATCCTTTTTTGCGTATATTTTATCATAATATTCAGCAAATTGGCTGTACAAATGTTCTTCTTTCATTTAAATCCCTAATTTTCTATTAAATCTAATCCACTACCAGTAGATGGGGCATGTTTTATTTAATCATTTATTTTCTTTATTAATGTGGCAATATTTTCCCCAAATCTTTGAATAGTTTCCATTCCTTCTTCATCTTTTTCTACTTCGCCGGGAGCCCAACCAAATACCATATTCCAGTATGTGGAACCGGGAACAATCATGTCATTAATGAAGAAAAACATCAGCATTTCTTGAATGGCTGCAGTGTGGCCTCCTCGGCGGGCTACAGCTACAGGCCCTCCTACTTTCCAGCTTAAAAAGTTATCTGTGGCACGTGATACCATACCAATCCGCTGCAAAGCAGACATCAAATCTCCTCTAGCAGTACCAAAGTAAACGGGAGTCCCAATAATAAACCCTTCAGATTCTTTTATTTTATCTATAATTTCATTCAATCCATCGTCCTGTACGCATTTTCCTTTTTTAGCACAGTGCATACAAGCAATACATGAATTGATTTTCATTTTTCTCAAAGAAATTATTTCATTTTCAAGGCCGTTTTCCTTTATTTTTTCGGCGCATTTTTCTAACACTTGTAATGTATTGCTCTTTTTTCTTGGGCTGGCACATAACATAAGAACTTTTTGCATTAATACTCCCCCTATCATTATATTTTAAGTGCATTGTTTAGTCAGTTATTACATTTTAGTAATTCCATAAACAAATAACTATCCAAAAATGGGTTTTTAAACAAAAACTTCAAAATCATGCTTTTTATTGAAAAAAATTATCTTTATTTTAAAATTTTTTTAAATAATAGAAACATTTATAAGATAACAAAAACCAATTTTATATAACGAAATTATATTGAAATATATGAATAGAATTGGAATAATATTGCATATTTTTTTGCACTTTCTGAATTTTGAATTCATTTATTAATATAAAAAAATTTTTATTTGGAGATGATTTTTTCCCATCTAACATAACAGGATATATTCCTATAATCTCTACGGTTCTTGGAGTGAGTATAGGAATTGTGTCCGGTGAAATAAGTAACTTAAGAAGAGATAAAAGAAAAAAAAGAAGAAAAATTAATTCAACCAGAACATTGATTTCTATTGAAAATGAACGAAATATAGAATCACTTAAAGATTTCTGGTATAAATTGAATAGATTTGAAGATGAAAAAACTGAAAACGGAGATTTAAAGATAGATCTCGCGCATCGTCTGATTAAAATGCCAAAACCTTCATGGAATAATGATATGTGGAGTAAACAGGCTTCTTTTTTACCAATAACATTCGACGATCGAGAAATAATCGCTATTTCATCTTTACATGATGGATTAGATAGCCTTAAATCTATTTACTTAAAATTAATGGATCTGGATACTAAAGATAGGGAATATAATAGCGCCTATGCTTCAAGTGGTGTAAGTTTATCATCAATACATAGTTCTAATCGTTTCAAAGAAGAAGCACCTTTTTTATGGGATGAATTTGAAGAGATTACTTTGGAATTGATTGAAAAGGGAAATCCATTAAATAAAAATAAAGGTTAATATCACTTAATTATTTATTTTACGGGCATTTGATCTCATTTGCAGATAATAATTGTCCCGTTTTAACTTTTTCATTAAAATTTTATTTTTTGCTGTTTAAAAGTTAATTTTGAGCATTTTGTAGTTTTTTTTTGAGTGCATGCTACTTCGAAAATTTTAGTCAATACACCTTAACATTTAGTAAACTTTATATTACATAATGTAAAGTATAGTTAACATAATGAGTTTGTTAGGTGAATTGATATGGATCTTAAAAATCAGGGATTAATTTTAAAAATAGTTTCAGTCTTTGTAACCGGATTATGGGTGGCTGGATTGATTATAGGGAATATTTATCTAGTTTTGATTGCAATTTTAATAATTATCATTGAAATTCCATTTATATACCTTAAAAAAGACCATATGAAAGAAATGTTTCAAAATGAGGATAAAATCGTAGAAGATGAAAGGACCCAATTAATTAATGAAAAAGCATCTACCATGACGCTGGGGATTTTTATAGCCACATTACTATATGTTGCCATAATTATTTTAGCCCTTAGAAATAACTTCCCTGAGTGGACGCTAGTGGGCTACTCTTTAATTTGTTTTTCAGTGTTATGTTTAGCTATTTATTCAATTTCAAGATTTTATTATAGTAGAAAATATTGAAAATGCAAGTCTGAGTTAGTCACCAGCATAATCAAGTTAAGAGGTCACAAACAATGAATAAAAAAAATATGCAACTTTTCAGGGTATTGCTTATAATTTTCGTGGCGGCTGCCGTGGGATGGGCTATCCCCATGGGGAATCTTGTTTTAGCATTCGTATTCATTCTTTTAGGAGTAATTTTATCATATGTTCTGAGAAAGATGGTTGTTGATGTTACAGAAGATGAAAGAACCTATGTGGTAGCAGGAAAAGCCGCTAGAATGGCAATGCTAACATTTTTAACCATAATCACTTTAGGTGGAATTTCTCTTTTAGCTTTAAAAGGGTATTTTCCAGAATATAAGCAAGCAGGATTAACCATGGTAAATGCTTCTTGCTTATTAATATTACTTTACACCGGATTTTTTGTTTATTTTAATAGAATGCATGGGTAATGGTAAAATGGAAAATAAATTGAAAGTTTTCAGGGCAATGAAAGATCTAACCCAAGAAGACTTAGCCAAAGAATTGGGAGTTACTCGTCAGACTGTGATCGCCATAGAGAAAGATAAGTATGATCCGTCACTCAATTTAGCTTTTAAGATGGCTAAATTTTTTGATGTGAATATTGAGGATATTTTTGTTTATAATGAAAATGATTAATGGTGTTTTTATGTACAAATGGGATGCTGAAGATTATAGGAAAAGTTCATCTAACCAAGAAAGGTGGGCTAAAGAATTAATGGAACTTCTAAAACTAAAAGGTAGTGAACAGGTTCTGGATATTGGATGTGGTGATGGGAGAATAACTGCTAAAATAGCAGCTAAAGTTCCAGAGGGTAATGTGGTGGGTATTGATAATTCTGAGGACATGATTAAATTAGCTCAGAAAACTTTTTCGCCTGAAGAATATGTTAACTTAAAATTTAGGCATATTGATGCCCGATTCTTGGATTTTAATAATGAATTTGAAGTAATATTTTCCAATGCAGCCCTTCACTGGGTGAAAGATCAAAGTTCTGTTTTAAATGGGATACAAAAAGCTCTAAAAACTAAAGGAAAGATTATTCTACAAATGGCAGGTAAGGGCAATGCTCAAGAAATCATTGATGTGTTATTTGAGTTAATAAAACTTGAAAAATGGGAAAATTATTTTCATAATCTTGAATTTCCCTATGGATTCTTTAATGCAGAGGAATACTCCGCCATGTTAAAAAATGCTGGTTTAAAACCGATTAATGTACAATTAATTCCAAAAATCATGTTTCATTCAAATATAGATGAATTAAAAGGATGGATTAGGACTACATGGCTCCCTTACACGCATAAAGTTCCTCAAGAACTTCAAGAAGAGTTTATAACTCAAATTGCAATGTCATATCTTGAAAAACATCCTCCTACTTCTCAAAAAGTGGAAATCAAGATGGTTAGGTTAGAAGTAGAAGCTGAAAAAGAATAAAGTATGGGATATGATGGTTGATAATATATTATCTGCGCTAAAATTACCAAAACATAAATTTAATTATATTGGGGTCTATTTTTTAAAAATAATTTTAGCTCTAATCATCATCCAGCTAATCCGTGCCAGCATAATGTTAGGTCTATGGTGGGGGATAAAAGAGGATAATTTAATATTATTCCAAGCTTTAAATGGACTGACATTTGTACTGGTGGGGATGGGACTGTTAATGCACTTTAAACCATCATTAAATGATCTAAGTTTAAACTGGGATGACATGCAATTACGGTCAAAACTAATTTATTTAGTTTTGGGGATTTTTTTGTTTGTGATTATAATATTGCCCTTCAGATGGGACAATTCTTTAGATTTAGGAATCATGGGATTAGTATTTGGTCTTATTGTCCCTGTATTTGAGGAACTGCTTTTCAGAGGATACCTCTGGATTAAAGTTCAAAACAAGTTAGATGCATGTGAAATTAGAAGAAGTGGATTTTTAACTTTAATTATAATCAC